>JAJQHF010000079.1 GCA_021199975.1 Candidatus Gastranaerophilales bacterium | reverse complement strand
AAATCAAGAAAATATCCAAATGTATCCTTTTCAAAACTAAATCTTATAAATATTACAGCATCAATTACAATTATTATTGCAACATTTAAAATTACATTGGAAAGAATTGTTTTTAAATAATATTTCATAATTGTATCTTTCAATATTAAAACGTATTATAAAACTTGCAGTATTTATGAAGACTGCATATACAACAGTCGGGTTTTGAGGGTTTACAAACATTTTGCCCCAATGTTACAAAAAGAGTATTTATTTCTGACCAATATTTTTTAGGTAAATTCGATTTTAAACTCATTTCGGTTTCTTCCGGTTCTTTTGTATTAACAAGCCCCAATCTGTTTGAAATTCTGTGAACGTGGACATCGACGCAAATACTTGGCAGATTATAGCCTTTTGATTGAACTAAATTAGCTGTTTTTCTTCCAACTCCTTTGAATTTAATAAGTTCATCAATTTCTTTAGGCACAATAGAGTTATAATCATGATATAGTTCATAAGCTATATCTATGATTTGTTTTGCCTTATTTTTATAAAAGCCGACAGGATATATAGCTTTTTCTAAATTTTCTTGCTCTACTTTTGTGAAATCCTCCGGAGTTTTTCCGAGTTTTAACATTCTCATTGCAGCGGGATAAGTTGTTTTATCATTTGTCCTTAAAGACAAAATACATGCAATCAGTACAATAAAAGGGTCATGAATATCTTCCATAAATTTTACAAATTCACTTTGAGGAAGCTTCATTTCTTTTATACTGTTTATTATTTTTTCAAAATCCTTAATCATAAATATATAATAACAAGAACATGCAGATTATTTATTGATTGTCACTCAGAAAATCTATTCAACTGCCGCATTCTGCCGCCGTCAAAATGCCCACCTTTTAAAGCTGCCACTCTCAAATATTAACTCACACCTTAGGCTTATCGTTAAAATTTGTTCAGACAGTTTAATATGGCTGATAATTAATTGCTTTGCGGAACAACAAAATTATTTGCTATAATTGTAATAAATTAACAATTTAATTAAATAATAAAATTCATTTTTGTTATAATATTATGAAAGATGTGATAATTAGGAAAAGCAAGGAAGTTTTTTATGTTTGATAAATATTATTCCGAAAGGATAAAGAGTACGCCGTCATCATTTGTAAGAGAAATTTTAAAGGTTACGCAAAAGCCTGAAATAATTTCATTTGCAGGCGGACTTCCTAATCCTATATCTTTTCCGCAAGAGGAATTAAAGGTATCAATGAACAGAATTGCAGATACCTTTGGCGCTAAAATATACCAATATTCAACAACATTGGGCTTAGACAGTTTGCGTCAATATATTGTTGACAGGTATAAAAAAATTTGGGGGATGGATATAACAATTGACAATGTAATAATCACAACAGGTTCACAACAGGCGCTTGATTTATTAGGCAAGGTTTTTATTAACGAAAATGACAATGTTATGGTTGAATTGCCTTCTTATTTAGGGCTTTTACAAGTGTTTAGCATGTATAAGGCAAATTTTGTTCAAACAAAATTAAATGATGACGGTCTTGACATAAAAGAACTAAAGAAAACATTAAAAACATATAAACCGAAAGCCGCATACCTGATTCCGAATTTCCAAAATCCTACGGGCTTAACTTATACAAAAGAGAACAGAGAAAAGGTTTTTGAATGTATTAAAGATGAAGATATGATTTTAATTCAGGATGATCCGTACGGAGAGTTAAGATTTGAGAAAGGAGAAAGAATTCCTTATATCGGATTAAATCAATCCGCAAAAAATGTATATCTCGGTTCTTTTTCAAAAATAGTAACTCCGGGAATGAGGCTTGGCTATATTATTGCTGATAAAGAAATAATAAAAATGCTCGAAACCGCAAAACAAGCGTCGGATTTACATTCAAATATATTCGGACAATACATGATTGCAGATTATTTATTAAATAATGATTTAGATAAACATATAGAAAAAATTATAAAATTATACAAAACACAGGCAACTGCAATGGTTAGTGCAATGGAAAAATATTTTCCAAAGGATGTTAAATTTACCCGTCCGAAAGGCGGTATGTTTACATGGGTAACTTTAAAAGAGGGAACGGATGTAATGGAATTATTTGACAAAGCCATTAAAAGAAAGGTTGCGTTTGTTCCGGGGCATCCTTTCTATGTAAAACAGGAAAACATAAACACTTTAAGGCTGAATTACACTAATGCGGATGAAAATACAATTGTGACAGGTATAAAATCTTTAGCGGAAGCTCTTAATGAAATATGATAAGACTTTCTGTTGATTTGTAAAATATTGATTAATTTAAGATTTTAGTAATACAATAATATTCGGGAGGATATTTATTCCATGAAAGATTTAAGAATAAAAATATCGGGAACATCAGGACAGGGAATAATAAGTTCCGGCGATATTTTGTCGTACGCAACTGCACGTAAAGGCTATTATGTAACAACTTACAGGGCTTTCCCATCAGAAATAAGAGGTGACGGGAAATGTTATTATACGCTGAGAATAAGTGAACATAAAGCATTAACCGCAACTGGAGAAACGGATATATTAATTTGTTTGGATGAAGATACTATTTATGAAGGTATCAAAAATATGACTTCAAACGGAATTTTAATATACGATAAAGATATAGTTCCGCAATTAAAAGAAACAAGAGATGACATTATAACCTATGCGGTGCCGCTTTCAACAATAGCGAAAGAACTTGGCAGCGAGCGTTCAAGAAATATGACGGCGCTTGGTATAATTGTTGAAATATTAAAAAATTTACACCTTGAAGAACAGATTTTAAAAGATATTGAATTAAGATATAAATTAAAACCTCAAGCGGTAATTGACTCAAATAAACAAGCATTGAATGCAGGAATAAAGTATGCTAAAGAAAAGCTTGAAAGAAAAGATAGTTATGATAAAGCTCAAATGGCTTCAACGGGTGCGAAATTAATAATGTCAGGAAATGAAGCAATAGGACTTGCCGCAATAGCCGCAGGATGCAGATTTTTCTCAGGATATCCGATAACTCCCGCAACAGAGATAATGGAATGGCTTGCAAAAGAACTTCCTAAATTCGGCGGTAAAATGATTCAGTGCGAAGATGAGATTGCGGCTATAAATTATGCATTAGGTGCTTCTTATGCAGGTGTAAAGTCTATGACCGCAACATCAGGCCCAGGGTTTTCATTAATGCAGGAAGCCTTAGGTTTAGCCTCTATGGCTGAACTGCCTGTTGTTATTGCAGATGTTCAAAGATGCGGTCCAAGTACCGGAGTTCCTACCAAAACCGAGCAAAGCGACCTTTTTGCGGCTATGTACGGAACTCATGGAGATTGTCCTAAAATTGTCCTTGCGCCTATGAATGTTGCGGATTGTTTTTATCAAACAATAAATGCTTTTAATTTTGCGGAAAAATATCAGGTTCCCGTAATTATATTGTCAGATGCTTCACTCGGACCAAGAAGAGAATGTGTTGACTTAATAGATATAGAAAATTTAAAAATTGTTAACAGAGAAAAACCGCAGTTGAAAGAAGGTGATGAGTATAACAGATATGCCGATACCCCAAGCGGAATATCACCGATAAGCGCCCCCGGGGATTTATACGGAGAACACGTAATAACAGGGCTTGAACATACTGAAGCTAATGCACCGACTCCTGAACCTGACGTTCACAGACAAATGACTGAAAAAAGGTTCAGAAAACTTGAAACGGCGGCAGGTCAATTCTCTAAAGCAAAAACCTACGGTGATGAAGATGCCTCTATCGGTATTATCAGCTGGGGTTCAACATCAGGTCCCGTCTTTGAAGCAATAGATAAGGCAAAAGAAAACGGTATTAAAGTTCAGGCACTTTACCCAAGAACCTTGTATCCGCTCCCGACAGATTGGATAAAGGGATTTGTTAAAAATAAAGAGGTTGTAATTGTTATAGAAGCAAATTACAATGCACAATTTAAGTCAACTATTGTTGAAAGATGTACTCATGTAAACAGAGGAACAGAGGTTTTGGAATTCTTAAAATATGACGGAACGCCTTTTACTCCGGAAGAAATATATGATGAAATAGTAAAAGTTTCGCAAATGCAGGAAGAGAAAATTGCACTTGCTACAAATAAGCATACTCATTTTTAAAAGAGGTAATTATGAAACAGATGGAAATAAGTGATTATAAAGGTAGAGTTAAACCTTCATGGTGCCCCGGATGCGGCAATCATGCAGTATTGGCGGCATTAAAAAAATCGATGGCTCAATTAAATTATCAAACTCATGATACTGCTATAGTTTCAGGTATCGGCTGTTCAAGCAGATTTCCGTTTTTTATGTCTACATACGGATTTCACACAATCCATGGCAGGGCGCTTCCTGTTGCAATCGGATTAAAACAGGCAAATCCTTCTATTAATGTTATTGCTGTTGGAGGTGACGGAGACGGTTTAAGTATAGGCGGTAATCATTTTATTCATGCAGGAAGAAAAAATCCGAATATAACTTATATCATGATGGATAATGAAATCTACGCATTGACAAAAGGTCAGTGTTCTCCTACTTCAAGAATAGGTACAACTACAAAATGCAACCCTTATGCCTGGACGGCGGACAGAATTAATCCTGTCTTAATGGCATTGTCTTTTAATGCTTCTTATGTTGCAAGAGGTTATTCAGGTGACATAAAACAATTGGAAAAAATAATTACAGGTGGACTTGAACACAACGGTTTTGCATTTATCCACATTGTTTCTCCTTGTGTTCAATACAATAAAGTTTCATCTTTTGAAAAAATAAAAGAACTTGTAAGAGATTTACCTCAAGACCATGATACCACTGACAGAGTAAATGCAATGAAATATGCTTTTGCTCCTGAAGGCTTATATACAGGTATTTTTTATAAAACAGAAAGACCGACTTACGAAGAAAGGTACAAAGAAGTCATTTCTATAGCTCAAAAAAATCTAAATGAAGATTTCTCTATAAAGGATGTAATTAAACAATTTCAATAGGTAATAATAATATGTCTAAAACAAAAAGAATAATTATAACAATTTTAGCTTTAATTGGTTTGGCTCTTTCTATAGAGTTATGTATTGTATATTATAATGCAAATTTTGCGGTAAATGCTAAACCCAGTATTTGTGTAATTAATGATGCAATGGACTGCGACGGAGTTGCCAAAACGTCATATTCTCAATTTTTAGGCGTACCTCTTGCACTGTGGGGTTTTATATTATACTTATTTATTTTGTTTATGACTTATATTGATAAAATACAGAAAATAAAGTTCTTAGGGTTTTTAAGAGTCTTTAAAAATTCGGCTTCCTATATTTTCTGCATTTCTTCTTTGTCTTTTATTATTTCAATGGTACTAGGCACAATATCAATATTTAAGATAAATTCAATATGTATATTTTGCTTTATGACTTATTTTCTTGATTTAATTATAGCTATTTCCGCTAAAAACAAGGGAGTTTCTATAATACAAGAAATCAAGACAAGTTTTGCTGATTTTATTGAAGCAATAAAAGTAAAAAGATATGCGTTTTGGTTTATACTGCTCGTTTTATTGTTTTCATCCGTTTTATATTATACTAATGAGTCGAACATATTATCCCCTCAAAAAGCAAAACAAAAGATGTTTAAAAAATATATAAAAGATTATAGTTCTTTAGCTGACGGCAACAAATTAGGAGCAAAAGATGCCGATGTCATAATTCATGAATACATGGATTTTAACTGCAATGGCTGTTTTTTTGCTCAATTGTATCTGCATAGAATTGTTTCGGAATTTGAAAATGTAAAAGTAATTCAGCATAATTTGCCTTTAGATAAAGTTTGTAATCATAATATGACTCACGATGGACATAAAAATTCCTGTCTTAAATCAAGTTATGCATTAGCTGCTGCGAAGCAGAACAAATACTGGCAAATGGCTGATATATTATTTGAATTAGCACCTGAAAACGAAAAGGAAATTATAGAAGAAGCAAGACTGCTTGACTTTGATATTAAAAAATTAAAAGAGGATGCAAACAGCGAAGAAATAAAGCAAGAAATAACAGACTCTATCAAAAGTGCTGATGAGCGTAATATAAACGGAACTCCTACTTTATTTATCGGTATGAGATATATGAATGGTGTTGGTTCATATCCTGAATTAAAAGAAGTGGTAATTGAGCAGGGAGGCAGAGAAAAGGCAAATCATGAATAAGAATGTTCTTGTTCATGCCTGCTGTGCCGTATGCAGTGCATATCCTATCGAAAAGCTGAGAGAAATGGGATATAATCCCGTACTTTATTTTTTTAATCCGAATATTTTTCCTCCTGAGGAATTTGACAGAAGACTTAATGAATTAATTAAATATGCAAAGAAAAAAGAAGTAGAACTTATAATAGATAAGCAGAATGCAGAAGATTGGTATAATTGTATAGCAGGTCTTGAAAATGAACCCGAAAGAGGGAAAAGATGCGCAAGATGTTTTGAATATAGGCTTCTTTTTACTGTTTTAAAGGCATTTAAACTTGAATATCAATATTTTACAACAACATTAACCGTAAGTCCTCATAAACAGTCTAAAGTTATTTTTGAGATAGCAAAAGAACTTGCAAAAAAATATGAACTTACCTTTTTGGATATTGATTTTAAAAAACAGGATGGTTTCTTAAAAACAATGCAAATTGCAAAAGAAGAAAATTTTTATCGTCAAACTTATTGCGGATGTGAATTTAGTATGTTTTAATATA
>JAJQHF010000265.1 GCA_021199975.1 Candidatus Gastranaerophilales bacterium | reverse complement strand
TCCGAATTTAACAGGTCTTCGTTCTCAGTTATTCTTTTGTCAATGTTCGATGATTTTTCAAGTCAGCAAAAATTAACTATTCGCCTCTTTCTGCATTCCTTTTAATCTTCAGTCGCTCCGTTTTGCGACATTTCTTATATTAGCACCTCAAATTTTGTTGTCAACAACTTTTTTTGAAGTTTATAATTTATTTTTTATTTATTTTGTTATCAATGTTAATAGCTTTACCTATGCGGAATTAACCACATAGACTAATCTAATTTAAAGATATTTTTATTTCAACTAATATTATGTTATTTATTAACTTTTATTAAATTGAATTTTTCAATATTTCAACAATCCTCTTTGATGCAAATCCATCACCGTACGGGTTAACAGCTTCCGACATTTTTTTGTATTCCTGCGGATTTTGTAAAAGTTCCTCAACCAGAGAAATTATTTCATTTTTATCTGTTCCCGCTAATTTTACGGTTCCATGCTCTATTGCCTCGGGACGTTCGGTTGTATCTCTTAAAACAAGAACCGGCTTGCCTAAAGAAGGCGCTTCCTCCTGAACACCACCCGAATCAGTTAAAATTATATGAGATTTCTTCATTAATGTACAAAATTGTGCATATTCCAACGGCTTTATCAGGTGTATTCTGTCATGCCCGTATAAAAATTCATTTACTGTTTTCTGAACATTCGGATTTGGATGAACGGGATATACAAATTGTATATCTTTGTTCCTTTTTACCAATTCCAATACTGATTTACAAATTTCCTCCAAAGGCTTACCGAAGTTTTCACGGCGGTGTGAGGTTAATAATATTATTTTTAAATCATTATTTAAATTCAGCTCTTTAAGTTCTTCTTTTTTATTATTTACGGTATATAAAAGAGCATCAATAACGGTATTACCGGTTTTATAAATATGGGTTTTCGGAATTTGTGATTTTACAAGATTTTCACATGCCTTATCTGTCGGGGCAAAATGGTATGTACACAATGAATCCGTAAATACTCTGTTTATTTCTTCGGGGAAAGGATAATATTTATCAAATGTTCTTAAACCCGCTTCGACATGTCCGACGGGAATTTTGGCATAGAATGCCGATAATGCCGCCGCCATTGAGGTTGTTGTATCACCATGCACAAGAACGATATCCGGCTTTACTTTTTCCATAACTTCTTTAGTTTTAAGGAGTACATCACTTGTTAATGACCATAAATTTTGGTTATTTTTCATAATATCAAGGTCAAAATCAGGTTTTATTTCAAAAAGTTCAAGCACTTGATCTAAAATTTGCCTGTGTTGCGCCGTTACACAAACAATACTTTCAAGAGTATCCGAATTTTTTTCAATTTCTTTTACAAGGGGCGCCATTTTTATAGCTTCAGGTCTTGTACCGAATATTGTTAAAACTTTTGTTTTAGCCATTAGATATTTACCGCATCTCTAACTTTTTTCATAATCTTTTCAGCTTCCAAAGATGCTTTCTTACTACCTTCATTTATTATATCATATACTTTATCGGTATCTTTTTGATATTCAAAACGTTTTTCTCTTACGGGTGCGAATTTCTGATTAATAATGCAGCCCAATTGACGTTTACAGTCGGCACAGCCTCTTTGTCCTGCTTTACATTCAGCTTCAACCTGTTTTACCGTTTCACTATCCGAGAATGCTTGATAATATTTAAAAGCAACCTCACATTTATCAGGATGTCCTAAATCATCTTTTCTTGCACGGCTTCTGTCTGTTATACACTGCATTATTTTTTTTGATGTTGTTATTTCATCATCTGATATTTTAATATCATTATGAAAAGATTTACCCATTTTTTGTCCGTCTACACCGAGAAGCAGCGGTACTTCGGTTAATTTGGGCTTAGGTTCGTTAAATAAATCCGTTTTATATATATTATTAAACCTTCTTGCTATATCACGTGTAATTTCAAGGTGAGCCAATTGGTCAATTCCTACAGGTACAATATCCGCATTCATTGCCATTATATCCGCCGACATTAAAACAGGATAGCCCAAAAGTCCATAGCTCATCTGAGGCATATTTTCATTATTTTCGGCATCTTTATTCTTTAATATTTTTACCATATCTTTTAACGTGGGATCTCTTTCTACCCAATTATTAGGTGTAATCATACTTAAAAGAATATGTAATTCCGCTATTTGCAGTACTTTTGACTGAAAATATATTGTTGATTTTTCAGGGTCAATTCCGCATGAAAGCCAATCTAATACAACATCAAGCTTATCTTGTCTTAAATTTTCGGTTTTATCATATTTTGTTGTCAAAGCATGCCAATCCGCAACAAAGTAAAAGCAGTTATATTCCTCCTGCAGTTTTACCCAATTTGTAATAACACCCATATAATGTCCTAAATGCAGTTTGCCTGTTGAGCGCATGCCCGATACTAAATTAATATTTTCCATAATGTATCTTTCTTTTATATATGACAAAATTATTATACACAAAACAATTTTTTAAAATCACATATTTATTTCATTAAGAAAGGCTTTGCCGTATTTATTTAGTTTATGTTCGCCTACGCCTGAGATTTTGCTTAGCTCTTCAAGATTTTTTGGTTTCACGGCTGCCATTTCAATAAGTGTTTTATCATGGAAGATTATATAAGGCGGCATATTTTCTTTTTTAGCAAATTCAAGCCGTAAATTTTTTAATTTTTTAAATAACTCGTTATCTGTTTCAGCGGTTGTATAAGTTTTTTGTTCAACTTTTTCTTTTTTCTTTTTAGGAATGAGGATATGCTGTCTTAATTCAACTTTTATTTGCGAACGCAAAATTTTTGCTGCTTCTTTTGTAATGCTTAAAGACATATGGACAGGGTCAACTTTTATATAACCAAGAATAACAAGCTGCCTGATAACGGCTTGCCATTGGCTTACAGTTTTATCTTTGCCTATTGCGAAGGTTGAAAGTTTATTATGTTTAAATTTAATTATTTTTTCGGTTTCTTTTCCCGTAAGAACTTCTATTACGTGAGAAGCGCCAAAGCTAAACCCGTTGTTTTCAAGTCTGTAGATACAGGACAAAACTTTTTGCGCATCAATGGTTGCATCATAAATTTCGGGCGGATTAATACAGTTATCACAATTTCCGCAGTTTTGTATATTATAATCTTCTTTAAAATATTCAAGGATAGTTTTTCTTCTGCAAGAGACCGACTCAACATAGCCAATCAGCGAATTTAATTTTCTTTTTTCAAGTCTTTTTTGTTCTTCAGAGGCAGTTGACTGATTTATAAATTGATTAATCTGCACAATATCTTTTAAACCGTAAACCATCCAGGCATCGGAGGGAAGCCCGTCCCTGCCTGCACGGCCTGTTTCCTGATAATATGATTCCATTGATTTAGGCAAATCCAAATGCGCAACGAAACGTACATCCGGTTTGTCTATGCCCATACCAAAGGCAATTGTAGCCACCATAATTATAGCTTCTTCTTTTATAAATTTGTTCTGATTTTCTTCACGAATTTTTTTGCTGAGCCCTGCATGATAAGGCAGAACTTTAAATCCCTCTTTTTCAAGAAATTCGGCTATATCTTCCACCCGTTTTCTTGAAATACAGTAGACAATACCTGAATCCTCAGGATGTTCCGTTTTTATAAAGTCAAGAAGCTGTTTTCGTTCTTTATCTTTTATTTGAACTATATAGCGGATATTGGGTCTGTCAAAACTGGAAATAAAGGTTTTACAATTTCCCATGTGCAGGTTTTTAATTATATCAATACGTGTTTCATCGTCGGCTGTTGCGGTCAGGGCTATTCTCGGAACATTCGGAAAAAGGTCTTTTAACATATAAAACTTTGTATATTCAGGACGAAAATCATGTCCCCATTGAGATACACAATGTGCTTCATCAATCGCAAACAAGGATACATTTGTTTTTGTTAAAATTTGCTGAAATTCTTCCGTATTTAATCTTTCAGGTGAAACATAAATTAAATCAAGCTTATTATTAACAAGTTGTTCTATGATTTTCCGTTCATCATTATAATTAAGAGTGGAATTTAGAAATTCGGCTTTAACACCCAAATCTTTAAGAGCAAGAACTTGATCCTGCATAAGAGCTATTAAAGGTGAAACTACAACGCAAACACCCTCTAAACACATTGCAGGAATTTGGTAACAGAGGGATTTTCCGCCGCCTGTCGGCATAAGAACCAATGTATCTTTACCCTCAAGTACATGGTTTATAATATTTTCCTGTTCAAGCCTAAAAGTTTTATAACCAAATACTTTGTTTAATATTTCCAAGGGTGATTCTTTTATAATCAAGAATTAACCTTTCATTTTAAGCTTTTTCAAACATTAAAACCGCATTATGTCCGCCAAAACCAAAAGAGTTTGAAAGTGCAATCTTAACATCTTTAGCCTTTGCTTTATTTGCGACATAGTCTAAATCCGCAACTTCGGGATCGGGGTGAACAAGGTTAATTGTAGGCGGCACTATACCGTCCGTAATTGCTTTTACGGAAATAATAGCTTCCGTACTTCCCGCAGCGCCTAACATATGTCCTGTCATTGATTTTGTTGAGCTTACACATAAATTTGAATTTTTATTTCTGTCGCCAAAAACTCTTGCTACGGTGTTGGATTCAGCCAAATCTCCCAAATGAGTACTTGTTCCGTGCATATTAATATAGTCAACATCTCTCGGGTTTTTATCAGCTTCTTTTAAACAATTTCTGATTGCAAGTTCCGCACCTTTACCCTCAGGATCGGGAGCTACCATATCATAAGCATCAGAGCTTTGTCCGTAGCCTGTAATTTCGGCATATATTCTCGCTCCTCTTTTCAGGGCATGTTCTCTTTCTTCAAGGATAAGAACCGCACCGCCTTCAGATAATACAAATCCGTCACGCTCAACATCATAGGGTCTTGAAACTTCTTCGGGGGGTCTTGTACTTTTTGATAAAGTTCTTGCACTTGTAAATGCACCTATACCGAAATCGCATACACTTGATTCCGCACCGCCCGCAAACATAATATCAGCATCACCGTATTGTATTGTTCTGTAAGAATCGCCTAAAGAATGCGCCCCTGTTGCGCATGCGGATAATACAGCTTTACTTGGGCCTCTCAAACCGTATTTTATTGATACTTTTCCTGATGCCATATTGGCTATCATCATTGGAACCGTAAACGGAGAGCATTTATGAAATCCTCTTGACATCATTTCTTTATAGCCTGTTGTTACAACAACCAAACCGCCTGCCGCCGTTGATACTATTGTTCCTATTCTTGTTCTGTCTTCTTTTTCCACATTCAAACCGGAATCTTTATAAGCTTCTTCCGCTGCAATGAGCGCAAAAATAATACTTTTATCAAGCCTTTTTGCTTCTTTTGAATCCATATATTTATCGGTATCTATATCAAGAGGTACTTGTCCTGCTACTTTAACAAGGTGTTTTTCGTTTAAATGGTGTTCTTTTATTCCGCTTTTACCGTTTTTAATATTTTCCCATAATAAATCAACACCAATTCCGTAAGGTGTTACACATCCCATTCCGGTTACAACTACTCGTCTGCTTGACACTTTTTCCTCCGTTTCACCCGTTATTTAACAAGGTCGAAAAACATATTAAAATTTTTCTATAACTATCTGAATATCCATACTGACATTATGATATTATCTTGAAAAAAGGTTAAAATCAATATTTTTAATCTTTTATTACAATATTCTTTATTTCTTGAGTTTTTCGGTCATAACACCTTGCAAGCAGTTTATTATTGTCTGATTTTATTGAATATACAAGCTGATTATCATTTTTGTTTTTCAAAAATATTTTATTTTTATGATTGGAAAAAAGACAGATATAAGGCTCATAAAATTCCTCCGCTAATCTGTATAAATCATTTTGATTATTAGTAAATGCCAAAGCAAAATTTGCCGTGTTTTTTCCGGTACACTGCATATCAGGTGTTCTCAAAGGCGGCCCTGCTGGTGTTCCTCTGCATGGGTTTTGCTGATTTGATATAATTCCGGTTGACCTGAGAATTGTTAATTTTATTTCATTTTTATAAACTTCATATTCGTTATTTCCCTTTACAAACAGCGCAAAATTTTGCGTTTGCATAAATCTTTGCATGGGCGAAGTATTTTGTTTAAGTTCTTTTCCTCTTGGAGAAGGAATTTCGTTATATATATTATAATCAGGGTCGAATTGCCGTTTTGTTGTTCCGAATAAATCCTCATTTACGGTTGAGTATATTTTTTCTTTTAATTTAAAACAAACCTGCAATATATGGTTTTTGCTTTTATTTTCCCAATTGACATTAAATTCTGTATATTCGGCTTGATTATATAAAATCATATCTACGTATATTTTATGGTTATAAGTTTTTTTATTTCTGCCGTTTGGGGTTGAAGTTTCAGGAATTTTAATATTATAAATAAGACTTAAAACAGCTCTTTTATCATTTTTTTCTTTTATTTTAAAGTTTAAAAGCTCTGCCTCTCGCTCTTTATCATGGGTTAAAGCGCCGAAATTATAACTGTCGCCTATATCTGCTCTGTCTTTTATTGTTATAAAATCAAGATATTTATCATTTGTTTTCTTATCAGTAACAATAAGTTTCTTATTTTTAACTTCAATTTTTATATTCTTATTTTCTATTGAAAAATCAGCAGCTTTTATAAAATTTTCACTGCATATGTCATTTTGTTTGATTTCCGACAAAGAAAATGCACTTATATTTTTAACATCTATAATATATTCATATATAT
>JAJQHF010000045.1 GCA_021199975.1 Candidatus Gastranaerophilales bacterium | reverse complement strand
TATGCACTGACTTTTTTGGAATGAGAATCATTCACCGGATTCCAATTAGCCGCCATAATTTTTTTGAAAGATTTTAAAGCTGTATCTTCAAGCTCGCCTAATTCTTCTGCTTTAACAATTAATTCTCTTAAAGGAAGTAATGCTCTTTGGTCACGTAAAACACCTAAAGCAGCTGCAGCACCTGCTCTAACCAAATCATTTTCTTTTTCATTTTGCATTACTTCAATTAAAGAAGGAACAGCTTTTGTATCATTAAGCTTACCTAAGGAAGTAACTGCATAAATTCTAACATTAACCCATTCATCTTTCAGCATTTTGATAATATATTCAACTGCACGAGGGTTGCCGATTTCCCCTAAAGCACGAGTAGCATCGCATCGTACGTTAACTTTTTCACTGTCTAAAGATTCAATTAATGCTTCGGTTGCAACATCGCCGATTTCAATTAAAGCATCAGTTGCGGTAATACAAACCTGAGGATTTTCATCATTTAAAGCTTCAACAAGCGGTTCAACCACTTCACGACCGCCCAAACGACCTAATGCTCTTGCGGCACGTACACGTACATCAACATTTCGGTCTTCACGCAGGGATTCAATTAAAGGCATTGTTGCAGAGCATTCACCGAGCTCACCCAATGCTCTTGCTGCATATAGACGTACGGAACCGTTTCTATCATTTTTTAATACGTCAATTAACGGTTCGACAGCGTTTGCATCACCCATTTCTCCAAGTACTCTTGCGGCATTATACCTTACTTTTTCCGAATTACTGGTTCTTAAATCGTTTAACAATTCATCAAAAGATTTCTTTGCTTGTTTCTTTCTAGAGTTCACACTTATTGTCATTCTTCCTCCGACAAATTTACTTACTTACCATCACTTATATATAAAAAATTATAATTTTAAATTATTGCTCTTTTTTTCATATTTTTTACAAAAGATTAACAATCTGTTTATATTGCATAAAATGTACTTTTGACACTTTATCGCCTTCCGTTATAATACTATACCATGTTTTTTTAAAAATTTGTACTATTTTTTTAATTTTTTTGTTAACATTTATTAAATGTTTTATTAACAATAGATAACAAAGCCTGTTTACAATGTTTTTATTGTAACAAAAATTTACAAAAAAACACAAAAATTATTCATAAAATTTAAAGGAAGTTATTCAATAAATCCGACTTGATTTCTTCCGTTTTCTTTTGCAATATAAAGGCATTTATCAGCATATTCAATAAGTTCTGCAGGTGTTTTTCCGTTATCAGGATATGTTGAAACACCAAGACTTATTGTTACACTTACCTCAAGTTCGGGGGTTAAATCATATTTTTGGGAAGAAATTGCATTACATAATTTTTTCGCAATTTCTATTGCTCTTTCTTTATTTGTATTATTTAAAATTACAGCCATTTCTTCTCCGCCGTACCTGCATACAAAATCTTCATTTCTTGTATTTGATTTTAATGTTTTGGCAACATGTTTTAACACTGCATCGCCTGCCTGATGTCCGTATTTATCGTTAAATTTTTTGAAGAAATCTATATCTGTCATAACAAGAGAAAATTTATTTTTGGTTTTATTGTATTCTGTTATCTTATTTTTCATTTGCTCCTGAAAAAATCTGTGATTATATAATTCGGTTAAACCATCGGTTGTTGCAAGTTTATATGTATATTCAAAATCCCTTGATTTTAAAAGGTATTTTATTATAAAAGAGCAAATAAATACAAATATTGCTAAAACTAAAGGAATAACAATCCAAACCCAAACATTATATTTTGTCATTACATAGGCTGCAAAATACATATAGAAACCTAAAAATAAGGAAAATAACATAATAGATATATATACAGACCTTATTTTAAATGCGGTGAACGCTGCTGCAAATGCTAATAATATAGAAATTAATAGGTTATAAGAAAGTGCAGCCTTATGAATTAGGTTATTATCAAGAATATTGTTTAATAATGTTGCGTGTATTTCAACTCCGGGAAGATATTTACTTGTAGGAACCGTTTTTATATCGGATAAATCATATATGCTCGTTCCGATATAGACAATTTTATCTTTAAACATGTCGGAAGGAATAAGTTCTTGTTCTCCGTTTTCTTTTGCTTTGATAGATTTCAGCACTTTCCAAAACGGGATATATTTAAATGTTTTATCGGATTCAACTCCTGTTTCGCCGTACCAATTTAATATGGTTTGAGCTTTGTCTGTTAATGGTATTATTCTGTTACCTAAAAGTATATTATTATTAGAGTCAATTTCAATTGATTTTATGTTGGCATTTTCATATTTATTTAAGTAATCAATCGCCAATTTAATTGTCATATATAGATAATAGTCATAGCTTATTACTGAAAAATCCTCTTGATTATATCTCGGGTAACATATAAAAACAGGTATCTCTCTGATAAAACCATCATCAGTTCTAGGTGTATTTGCGTGCCCGATTTTATCTGTTGCATTGGTTATTTCTTTCATTAATTCCCTATGATTTGTAAATAGAAAAGGCTTTATATTGTCTGAATTTATTTTTATATCGGAAGTTAGTTTTTTATCTATTAATGGGGGCTTTCTCATTTCAAAGGGATAATTATCAAAATTCATTGCAGTATATGTATTGGAATATTTTTTTAATGCTTCAATTAACTTATCGTCGCTTTTGGGTATTCTTTTTAGTGATTTTATAAATAATAAATCAAAGGCAACATATTTGGGGTTTTGTGCTTGAATATAATCAAGTATTTCTGCATAAACGTTTCTAGGGATAGGCCAATCTCCGTAGGTTTCAAGTAAATATTCGTAAGAAGGGTCATCAACTGTTACTATTACAATATCTTTGTTAACTTTTTTATCTTTTGCTATTATGTTTTGCCTTATATCAAAAGTTTTATTTTCCAATTCATTAAGTATGTTTTTTGTTTCTTTTTTAGGAAAAATAATAATCATTAACAAAACAAGTGTAATTAAAATTAAAGAATAAAAAATGTCATATCTGTGGCGGTATAATAAATTGAAAAAATTACTCATGAAAAATACTCCAAACTGTTTAATTAATTATTGCCTTTTTTTGAGTTTTTTTCAATTTCTTCAATATTCTTTAAAAAGATTTCTGATAATTCTCTTATTTCATCAGGATTAATAAGGAAACCAAGAAGGCAGCTTTCATTAAGATTCATATAATAAATACCTATAATCAATATAATTAAATTTTAGCAATAAAGACCATATAGTCATCAACTTCAAGTATGAATATTACTGCAAATACTCTAATTTATTTGAATGAAATTGTAATTCAAATTTTTATAATAGCGGTAATTGTCCGAAATGATAGTAAAAAAAGGTAATGAATAGACAGGGTGGAACATATCATAATTCAAAGATAGAAATAGTGTAAATAATAAAAATAATATTGAGATAAAAAAGATATGTTTGCCTGTAACATTTCTTTTATGAACAAGGAGGAAAAATGAAATTAAACAAAATGACACTTGCCGCCGTAGTAACATTCGGTGTATTGGCAGGTACAAATGCAGGTTTTACACAAGAAACAGCAACTGAAACGTCAAATGAACTTTTGGCAGCTTGCCCTTTGTCTGGATGCCCTTCTCCTGTGACACCACAAACAGCAAAATGTCCGAAATGTCATGATGATATAGATAGTTGTTCTTGCAAACCAAAAACAACGTGTGATCCGTGTGCAAAGAAAAGAGATTGCGACACCTGTCAGCCGATATCGGATTCTTGTAATCCGTGTCCGCCGCTTGCAAGCTGTCCGGCACCTTCAACACCGACTTGTGCGGTATGCCCCGGCGCTTATACCGGTAAAAAGTTTGAGCAGCAGGTATATGCATACCCTAATGCAATATATGGACATAATCAAGTAGTAGGTGAAAGAAATAATGGATTATTCTTAGGTGATGATTCTATATCACCATTCAGGGGTGTTCCTGTTGCCGAAGTCCCCTCAACCGCATTAGGCTGCGGCTGTGATGACGGCAGTATGACAGGTGCGGCAGCACCAATACCTTGTTTGGATAATTGTCCTATGCAGCACGGTATTCCTGTAGATAGAAATCCTAAAAATATTGACGGCATTGGCTGCCCCGTACAAATTCATACAAATACAAGTATGGAAGCTATGAGAAAGACTATGGAACCTTTTGAATATTCGGCAATGACCGGCGGCGCTGCACCTATTGTCAGTGCATTTGAAGATGTACCTGACGGTTATTGGGCAAGCTGCGATATAAATAAATTAACTGAAAATAATGTTTTAGCAGGGTATCCTGACAGAACATTTAAGCCCAATCTTCCGGTTTCAAGAGCTGAAATGGCAACTATGGTAGTAAAAGGTTTTAACTTAAATGATGAAGTAACATGTCCAAATGCAATGTTCAATGACGTACCTTCAACACACTGGGCAAATAAAACAATTGCAAAAGCTGTTGCTAATGGCTTAATGGCGGGTTATCCGAACAATATGTTTAAACCAAATCAGCCTATTTCACGTGCAGAAGCATTTTCAATTGTTGCGAAAGGTATAAATTGTCCTATGGATGATTGCAAGGCTGAAGAAGTTTTAGGCGAATACTGTGACGGTAATACAGTTCCCGGCTGGGCAAAAATTCCGGTTGCAAAAGTACTTGAAACAGGCGGTATATCGGATTTCCCAAATTCGCATGAAATTGCGCCAAATAAAGATGCAAGCCGTGCTGAAATTGCTTCTATGTTAGAAACAGTCAGGGTTGCATTAGGTTACAGTTCAAGGGATAAAATATCTTCCGACTGCGGATGTGAACCTAAAAAAGCTTACTATCAAAGCGAAGAAACCGTTACTATTCCTACTCTTCAATTGTCTTTTAATGATGAAATCAGTGCAAAATCAGCTAATATCGGTGACAGATTTGCCGCTACAACAATTGATTCGGTAACCATAGACGGTGTTGAATTCCCCGCCGGTTCCAGAGTAGACGGTAAAGTCCTTGAAGTAGTAAGACCAACAAAACATTGTCAAGGTGCTATAAAATTATCATTTAATACTATTAAATTCGGTAAATGTAAGGCACAGCTGCCTAACCAAATTCTAACAGCACAAGTAAACAGGGTTAAAAAACCGAACGGATTTGCACGATTGGTTGAATTCCCGTTCACATGGACAGGTGGTTTGTTAGGTAACGTAGGAAGAACCGTCGGCGGTGCTATTGTAAGTGCAAGTAATGCTGTAGAACAGACTGTAAGTGGTATCGGTGTTGGTACGGGCGAAATATTCCAGGGGCAGTTTAAAGCTGCGGGAAGAAGCTATGTTGATGTCGGTAAAGCTATTATTACTGCTCCTGTTGATTTAACAAGAACGGCTTTATCCGGTACTATGGGATTATTCCAGTACACTGGCGATGAAATTACTTATTTGGTTGATCCTAACGGTATGAGAGTATCTTCAGTAAATCCTAAAGAGAAAGTAACAATTGCCTTTGGCTGTCATGAACAATAAAATTATTATTTTTAATAATTTGCAAGAACCTCTTAATTAGAGGTTCTTGTTTTTTAGTAAAACAATTAAGTTTTGTAAAATTAAATTTATTAGGCTTAAAACTTTTTGTGGTTTGTTTTTTTCAAATTTTTCGGGGGGGGGTATTTTTGATTCAGCATTTTTGTAAAACCGTTTGTTTTTTTATAACTATAACATAGAAAAACATAAGAAAAACAAGAAACGGAGATTTAAAATGGATGGAATTAACAATGTAGGCGGTACACAAAGTACAAATCAAATTTATGAAACAACAGAAGCAAAAGCATATCAACCAAAAGTGGATTTATCCGATCCCGTAGATGAAGTAGAATTTTCAAACAAAGAAGCAGCTCCTAAAAAGAGCGGTATAGGCAAAAAACTTGGAACTGCATTTACTTCGGTTTTATATCCCGGTTTAGGACAGCTTGTTAACGGTGATACAAAAAGTGCCGCAAAACATTTCTTTGGCGCAGTTGGCGCAGATGCAGCCGTGATAGGCGGAGCTTTATTAACAGCAGCTTGTCCTCCGGCAGGAATAGCACTTATGGTTGCCGGTACTGTAGGCGATTTAGGTGTCAGACTTCACAGTATAGTAGATGCTTATAAAGAAGCTTAGTATTTATAATATCATAAAATATATAAAAGCCCTCAATAAATGAGGGCTTTTTGTTGAATATATTTATCTTTTTTTCTAAAAATATGGTAGAATTATTTTGTTAGAAAATAGAGGTTTTTATGACTGATAATGTTGATATAATTATTAATTGTCCGGCATGCGGCAAGGAAATGAAAAAAGTTTTTTTGCCTGAGCAAGGTATAAATTTAGATGTTTGTTTATATGGCTGCGGCGGTATTTATTTTGATAATAGAGAATTTTTAAAAGTTGATGAGCCTCATGAGGATATTACTCCATTGATTGAGATTTTTGAAGGAAAAACTTTTAAATATGTTGATCAGAGTCAAATTAGGATTTGTCCTATTTGCGGTACAAATATGGTTAAAAATTTTGCAAGTGCTAGACATGAAGTAGAGGTTGATGAATGTTACAATTGCGGCGGGAAATTTCTTGATTGCGGAGAGCTTGAAAAAATAAGAGCACAATATAATACAGAAAAAGAAAGAGTTGCAGATGTAATTAAAGAATTATATTATAGTGCTGGTGAAGAATTGAAAGATTTTGAACAAAAAAGTGAGTCTGTAAAAGAAAATCCAAAAAGCAATTTGTATAGAGAAATAAAGATTAAAAC
>JAJQHF010000119.1 GCA_021199975.1 Candidatus Gastranaerophilales bacterium | reverse complement strand
AATTACGGATTGTAATTCTTTTCTCTATGAATATTTACCCGCAAATAAACCGATTATTCATTTAATATCGGAACATTCAATAGGGTTTAATGAATTTGGCAAGCAGTTGGAAAATGTCTTTTACATTGCAAGAAATAAACAGGAAATATTGCATAATTTGAATAATTTAATAATAAACAAAGATGATTATCTGAAAACCGAACGAGAAATTTTAATACAAAATATTTCAAAGCTAAATAAAAAAAGCGTTGCGGAATTAGAAGAAGATGAACTTTTGAAACTTATAAAAGGAGAAGATAATGACTAATATTGCACTTATAATAGCAGGCGGAGTAGGAGCAAGAATGGCACAGGCTGTTCCAAAACAGTTTTTAACGGTCTTTGATAAACCGATAATAGCTTATACATTGGAAAAATTTGAAAAACATCCTGCTATAGATGTGATTGCTGTTGTCTGTCTTGAAGGGTGGGAGAATATCCTGCAAAGTTATGCAAAACAATATAATATTACTAAATTAAAACATATAGCCCATTCAGGTGCCGTCGGACAAGAATCAATTAAAAACGGACTTGACGAACTGGCAAAATATTACGGAAAAGATGATGTTGTTCTAATTCATGATGCAATAAGACCCAATGTGCCAACGGAAGTTATTTCCGAATGTATTGCGATAACAAAACAAAATGGAAATGCTATTGTATGCGTACCATGCCAGGAAGCAATGCTTGAAACAAACGATAAAAAATCCTCAACATCATCATACCCGAGAGATAATTTAAAAAGAACGCAAACTCCTCAAGGATTTAAACTGGGTGATATTTTAGAAGCCCATAAAAAGGCGAAAGAACTGGGGATTATGAATTCCGTTGCGAGCTGCACTTTAATGATTGAAACAGGAAAAAAAGTGTATTTTTCAACAGGTTCCGAAAAAAATATTAAATTGACAACCCCTGAGGATATAGAAATCTTCAAGGCATTATTAAAAGGCAGTAACTGATGAAATATAATAATATTTTAGAAAATGAATATAAAAAAATCATAGAAAATATCGATATACACTCTTTAAACGGTAAATCCACCGCCATAACAGGCGCAACAGGGTTAATCGGTTCATATATGATTGATTTTTTGTTATATGTAAATGAACAATATAACTTAAATATGAAAATATATGCCATGTCCCGCTCAATTAAAAAATTAGAAAAAAGATTTAAACAAAATAATAATCTTTTTTTAATTGAACAGGATTTAAATGAACCGTTAAAACAAACTTTTAAAGCAGATTACATTATACATTGTGCAAGTAATGCCCATCCTCTGGCTTTTTCTTTATATCCCGTTGAAACAATGAAAACAAATTTACTTGGAACAATCAACCTTTTAGAAATGATAAAAGGAACAAATACAAAATTTTTATATATTTCAAGCGGAGAAATATACGGAAATAATATTGATGAAAAACCGTTCACAGAAGATGATTTGGGGTTGATTGATACAAAATTTGCCCGTTCCTGCTATCCCGAAGCAAAAAGAGCAGCTGAAACGCTTTGTATTTCGTATAGCATGGAATATGATATTAATGTTAATATTGCAAGACTTTGTTATGTTTACGGTTCTACCATAACAAATGAAAATTCGAGAGCAGACGCTCAATTTTTAAGAAATGCAATTAATAATGAAGATATTGTAATGAAAAGCGAGGGGCGGCAAAAAAGGACATATTGTTATGTTGCAGATGTTGTAAGTGCTCTGTTTATTATTCTGCTAAAAGGAGAAAATAATGAAGTATATAATATTTCAAATCCAAATTCAATATGCTCCGTAAAGGAATATGCAGAAGTATTAGCGGAACTTGCAAATGTAAATATAATATTTGACATTCCGTGCAAAACTGAAAAAAAGGGATATTCAAAACCTCTAGACTCCGTTTTAAATTCGGACAAGCTGATTAATTTGGGCTGGAAACCGCTATATAGTTTAAAAGACGGACTTAAAAATACACTTGATATTTGTAAAGGTGAAGTTGTTAAATGTTAGAAAATATAAAAAAAGAAGTATTTAGTGCAAATATTGAACTTTTTGAGAAAAAACTTGTTGTTTTGACATGGGGAAATGTTTCTCAAATAAGTGAAAATGGATTAGTCGTAATAAAACCTTCCGGAGTTGATTATAACAAAATGACACCCGATAATATGGTTGTAGTTGATATAAACGGGAACAGTATTGAGGGAAATTTAAAACCTTCAACTGATTTGGCAACTCATTTGGAATTATATAAAGCATTCCCGCAAATAAAAGGTGTATGCCATACTCATTCAACTTATGCAGCTGCATTTGCACAGGCGGGATTACCAATAAGCCAGTTAGGAACTACCCACAGCGACTATTTTTACGGTGATATTCCATGTACAAGAGATTTAACCAAGGCTGAAGTTGAAAATGATTATGAAACTAATACGGGGAAAGTTATTGTTGAAACTTTTAAAGACAGGAATATTTCAGATATTCCCGCCTGTCTTGTAAAATCTCACGGAGTATTTACATGGGGAAACTGCGCAAAAAATGCTGTTGAAAATGCATTTGTACTTGAAGAAATAGCAAAAATGAATTACTTGACTCTTTCAATTAATCCTGCGGCAAACTTACCTGAATACATACTAAAAAAACACTACAGCAGAAAACACGGAGAACTGGCATATTATGGGCAGAATTTTTAATATTGAATTAAACAACAAAATAAAAATTACTTTTTTAGGAATTAAAATTTCCTTAAAGCGTTCAGGTAAGTATAGAATTGAGCATTTATTATGCAAGTTTATTTCAAAATTCTGCAAAGTAGACGAAAATAAAATTTTATTTGTTAATCCTCTTTCGTGGCAATATTCCTGTAATCCTAAATATATTGCCGAAGAATTATTGCAAAGAAAAATCGAAAAACTACATTTGATTTGGCTTACAGAAGAACATACGGATACAACTTTAATTCCCGAAAAATTTAAATTGGTTGATTACGGTTCTTTAAAAGCATTGCGGGAATTAATGACATCAAGGATTATAGTTTCAAATTCACACATGATTCTTCCTTTAAAAAAAGGGGTTATAAAATCAAAGGATACGATTTATATACAAACATATCATGGTTCTATGGGAATAAAAAAAATTCATGCCGATGCCGAAGATGTCGATAAAATGGAAGGCCGTCTGGATGAGTGTAAAGCATCGTGTTCACAATTTGATTATCTGCTTACAGAAAGCAAAATGGAAGCCAAAATTTTCAAGTCAAGTATGTGGGGTTATGGCGATGTAAAATTAATAGGTAAAGCACGAGATTCTATTTTTTATAAAGACCCAAAAGCATACATAAACAAAATTAAAGAATACTATTCTATTCCGGATGAAAATAAAATTTGTTTATATGCCCCTACCTGGAGAGTTGATAAAAGAAATTACTGTTACAATATTGATATAAAATTATTGAAAAAATGTTTAAAAAAACGTTTCGGATGTGAATGGAGTATATGTATAAGAGCACACTCTCTTATGAAAAATATTATACCTGCATTATATAATTCGAAAGAAGTAACTAATGTTTCTAAATATCCTGACACACAAGAACTGCTTGTTGCTTCGGATATCTTAATAAGCGACTACAGCTCTGTTATTCCCGAATATACAATTTTAAAGAAACCATCCTTCATATATGCACAGGACTATGATGACTATAACGAAAATTATAACGGTTTTTATTATTCTTTAAACACCCTTCCTTCTCCTATTGCAACAGATAACTATGAACTTGCAGATAATATCCTTAATTTTGATGAGAAACTCTTTAAGCAAAGAGCAGAGGAATTTTTAATCAAAATGGGACACAAAGATGATGAAAATTCTTGCAAAAGAATTGTTGATTTTATATTGGAAAAACAAAGGGAAAAATAAAAATGCAAAATAAATTATTTTCGAAGGAATATAACAACGGTCACTTAATATATAATATATTGGGTATAAAACTAAAATTTATTGATGTTTGCGGCAAACTGGATAAAATAGAAAAATCTCTTATAAAAAAAGAAGACCCTGTAAATAAAGCTCTTGAAAAGTATCTGTACGCTATAGATGAGCGTGAAAAATACGATTATTTTCCCAGGGGGGGGGGATTTTCTCTTTAAATGTTGATATAAATAAACAAATTTGGACTTGTTGGCTGCAGGGCGAAGAAAATGAGCCTGAAATTGTTAAATTCTGCATAAATAAAATTAAAAAATATTACCCTGATACAATTGTTATTACGGAAGATAATATTAATGATTATATAACTCTGCCTGATTACATTTTGGAAAAATATAAAAAGGGAATAATTACACCGACCCATTTTTCAGACATTATAAGAGTATGCTTGCTTGATAAATACGGCGGTATTTGGATTGATTCAACCTGTTATCTTACACAGCCAATCCCTGAATTTATATTAAAACATGAATGCTTTTTCATTCAATATGCAGGAGAAAAAGAGCTTTCCTCTTGGTTTATCCGCAGTACACAAAATAATTACATTATAAAATCAATTAAAACTTTTTTCTTTGATTATTGGAAAGAGAATGACAGACTTATTGACTATTTTCTTTTTCACAAATTTATAAAATTTGCAAGAAATAAACATAATAATTTCAGAAATCATTGGAATAAAATCCAATCAGGCTTATATTCCGATTCATGTCATCTTTTAATGAGAAAATGGCTTTCTTATAATTTTGATAATGTTTATTTTAATTGGTTATGCCGGCAGTCTTTTATACATAAATTAACATACAAAACACCTACAAAAGATTTCGCCAACAAAAAAATTTTGGATTTATTTTTTGATAATATTAAACAAATGGAAAATGATACAAAAAAAGAAAATGCCTAACTTTTTTGTTCCTTTGCCACTTCATAAGCAGATTCCATAAGAGATATTACGAATTGAAAATCTACAGAAATCGGATCTGTTCTTTCAAAAAAATAACGCCATATAACAAATACATCTCCATTCTTTTTTAAATAATTATCGAAATCATCATTAGAACATTTTAATTTCTTATCCATCATCTTATTTTTAACTAATTTTCTAATATTTTCTTGTATATCAGTATCAAGTTTTATAAATAATTCATCAAGTTTGTGTTTTCTGACCTTTTGAGTTAACATTGATTTAAAAAACAATTCACAAGCAAATGCAGCATTAACAATAATTGGAACAAAAAGAGCACATTGCATATTCACTTTTTTACAATCTTTTTTATCATTTATTCCTTTCTGCAACTCATTTTGTAAGATAGAACATGCTGTCTTAAATATATTACCGCTAGCTAAAGAATTCTTATGATTATATAACATTTTAATTTCCTTTCTTTTTCAATCAAAAAAATAATAACAGCAAAATTTACGAAATAAAAATATTATATCAATTTGAAAAAAATACTAGCCCTGAATATAAATAATTTTATTCATGTTATAATTTTTGTAACTTTTTAAATTACAATAAAATAATAAAAAACGAGGAAGAACAACAATGCAGAGTTTAAACAGTTTTATTTTAAGCAGTAATGAAAAAATAAATCCGATTTTTGATACTGAAAATACACATACAATTGTATTTAGTATGGATAATAATTATGTAAAATATTTTGCTGTTGCACTGCAATCTTTAATAGAAAATTCTGAACAAAATATAAATTACGATATTATCATTTTAGAAACAGATATAGCAAATTACAACAAAAAAATTTTATTAAAAATGATTCCCCAAAATTTTTCTTTAAGGTTTTTTAAAATAGATGACTTTATTATAGACAAAATTGACGGCAACACTTTAATTGCAAAATCTTATTGGAGTATCGCCACCTGGTATCGCTGCTTTTGTCCTTTTATTATGCTTGATTATAAAAAAGTTCTCTATTGTGATTCGGATATTATTTTTAATAAACCTATAGAAAAATTATTTAATATAGATTTTGAAAACAAAGAAATTCTTGCGGTAAAAGATTCATGTGCACTCAGAATAGAAAAAGACCCAAAAAGGGAAGAATTTTTGCAAGAAGCATTAAACATGAAAGATACAAATACATATTTTAATGCCGGCATAATTATGTTTAATATTCCCCAAATTAATATAAATGAATATTATAATGTCCTCTGTAAATATATAAAATTACCACACCTTCCATATCTTGATCAGGATGTATTAAATGCAGTTTTTTATGAAAAAAAGAAATTAATATCTCTTAAGTACAATTTCTCATACCATATTTTAATATCTTTTAAGAGGACATTGGATTTATACCCTGAAGATTTCCACGACTCAAGAGAAAATCCTATTATCATACACTATACGGATAAAATTAAACCATGGCACAACCCTAAAAATGAATTTTGTATTGAGTGGTGGCAATATGCAAGAAAAACACCGTTTTATGAAGATATTCTATATTCAAATCTCAAAATTGTAAGAAATACAACTCCCAAAGGCAGATTTTACAGTAGTTTCTTTGAGTATATTTTCTCCGTAAAAAATGCCTGGGATAACAAACACAAAGTCCTTACCATACTAGGTATAAAAATTAAAATTAAGAAGAAAAAATAATTTATAATGTTTTTTGTAATTATTTTTATATTATTTTATAAAAATAATTAGCATGTAGGGTGTCAATTTTTTGCACAAATTGATTTATATAAAAAATAAAGTTTGGCAAATGCATAAGCTAATTTCTACATTTAAACTTTGTTATATTTTCATATATTTCATTGAATTTGAAGTGTTTTTTTGTTATAATATTTTAATTAAGTAT
>JAJQHF010000174.1 GCA_021199975.1 Candidatus Gastranaerophilales bacterium | reverse complement strand
GTGCAAGCAGCATAAACTTTATCATTCTTTTACACCAAAATAGATAAAATGGTGTAATAGGAGAAAATTTGAAAAAGAGAAAGTTTATATCTATAGCTTTAACAATATTAGTTATCGTAATTACTTTTAACTATTGGTTTATTTCTCGTCCTCTGACTTTTTCAATGGATATAAAATCACAATCCGAAAAGCCGATTACTATTACAACTGTTTTGAACAGGAAAGACGACCCGTCTTTTTCTAAATCTTATGAAAACAGAAGTGAAATTAATCTTCAAAAGACGAACAAATATAATATTTCATTTCGTCAAAAGACTCCGCCCAAAAGATTAAGGCTGATTTTAAACCAAATTGAACCTCATGTTGAATATCAAATATCTAATCTTTCATTCAGGAATGGGAAATATCCCGTTAGTGATTTATCAAAATTCAAGTCTGAAAATGCGAAACTAAAAATAAACGATAACAGCTTAGTCATAATTTCAAATGATAATAAAATAACTCTTGATTACTTAGAAAGAATAACTGCAAGGCAGGCAAAAAAGTTTGATTTAAGAATATTTCTTATAATAGGTATCCTATCCTTTTTGCTCTTTTACAAGCTGACATCTTACCTTGCCGATTTTAAAATCAATAAAAATGTATCAAGGCTCGATATTATTTTCCTTGCAATATGTGCTGCACTTCTTTTTATTCCTATGTTTAATATTAATCAGGATGTTAAATCGGAACAGGAAAACAGAAATCTCGCAAAATGGAAACCGTTATTCAATAAAGACCACTCTATAAATCTTGATTTCGGAAAAAATTATGAAAGCTGGATTTCTGACAGGTTTGGAATGAGAAGTTTGTTAATAAGTGGGTATCAGTGGTTTCAATACGCTACAGTAAGCAGATATTATAAAACTTCAAAAGCATATTTAGATAAAAAAACTAATTGGGAGTTTAGATTACCGATTATATCGGAGTCTTTAACTTCAAAGCAGACAGATGAAATTATTGACGGGTTGATTGAATTTGACAATTTTTGCAAGAAAAATAATATAAAACTTTATCTGCTTGTTGTACCTAAAAAAGAGTACATTTATATGCAGGAAACTTTTTTGTCTCAAAATAATACGGATAATTTTAAAGAGCCTGTTGAAAAAATTAAAGAAAAAACATCAATACCTGTAATTTATCCGTTCAATGAACTAAAAGAAGCATCAAAAAAAGATTATATATTTTTTAAGACAGACCATCATTGGACTGATTGGGGTGCATATACAGGGTATAAAGCTCTAATGAAAGAGATAAAAAAAGATTATCCTTACCTAAAAGAAGTGCGACAGGAAGATTTTGATATAAGTCAAAATAATTTAATTCGTTCTGATTGGGAAAGAAATTTTTATATAGGACATACAAATCGTTCTTTGCTTAATCTGCCAGAAAAGAAAGCACTCAAAATACTTGATACTAAGTATAATTATTACACACATAAAAATGTCAAAAATATGAAAAAGACGGTTTTATATGTTTCCAAATTAAGGGAAAAATCCTTTGAATACAAAAAGGGAGCTGACTTAAAAGTTTTGATGACAGGAACAAGTATGAATGAAGATTTAACAGAAATTTTACCTTATACCTTTAAAAACACAATTTATTTAAGGTTAAACACTGTAAAAGATATTCCGATTTCAGATAAATTTAAAATTCTAAAAAAGGATATTTTGGATTATAAACCCGATATAATTGTACTTTGCATAACTGTAGAGAATTTAAGAGCCTTAAAAAATTTGGCAAGTGAGGATTAGAAAGTGCTGTTTTCATCAATTACATTTTTATACATATTTTTACCCGTAGTGTGTTTATTGTATCTTGTTACTAAAAAAGAACTGCATAATTCGATTTTACTTATTGCAAGCATAATTTTCTACGCATGGGGTGAACCAAAGTATCTTGCAATAATGCTTGTAACGATTATTGTTAATTACTATGGGGCAATTCTTGTTGATAAATTTAAAAATAATAAATATAAAGCAAAAACCGCTTTAATAGGCACAATTCTTGTTGATTTAGGTTTTTTAATCTATTTTAAATACTTTGATTTTATAATCTCGAATATCAATTCCATCTTTCATTCTCACATAGATTTGCTTGAAATTATTATGCCGATTGGAATTTCCTTCTATACATTTCAGGCATTATCTTACTTAATTGATGTATACAGAAATGAAGTTAAAGTGCAAAAAGATTTCTATAAACTCGCTCTTTATATTTCACTGTTCCCTCAGCTTATAGCAGGACCTATCGTAAAATACCATGATATAGAAGCTCAAATTGAGAATAGAGATGTGACTTTTGATAAAGTATCTCTTGGTGCAAAACGCTTTATTATAGGTCTTTCTAAAAAAATAATAATAGCAAATACGCTTGGCTCTGTTGCGGATAAGATATTTACTCAATTTCCCGATACATTTTCACCTTTAATTGCATGGCTTGGTGCAATTTGTTATTCATTTCAACTGTTCTTTGATTTTTCGGGGTATTCCGATATGGCAATTGGTTTAGGGTTAATTTTCGGGTTTAAATTCTTAGAAAACTTTAACTATCCTTATATTTCAAAATCCATAACAGAATTTTGGAGAAGATGGCATATATCACTATCCACATGGTTTAAAAACTATGTTTATATCTCTCTTGGCGGAAACAGAAAAGGGCTAATTAAAACTTTAAGAAATTTAGGAATTGTCTTTTTATTAACGGGTATCTGGCATGGATCTTCATGGAATTTTGTTATATGGGGCGTTTGGAACGGATTTTTTATAATATTGGAAAAGATATTAGGTGTTGGCAAAAAAGATGAAATTTTATCAGGGGCAAAGAGGATTTTTAGACATATTTATACAATTCTGATTTTTGTATCAGGCTGGGTGATATTTAGAAGCGATGATATGACTTATGCTTTTACATATCTAAAAAACATGTTTGGAATGATTAAAGTACACGATGTTCTCTATCCGCTTACGTATTATGTTGACAGGTTTGAGATTATAATCCTTGCAGTTGCTATTTTATGCTCAACTCCGATATTTTCTAAAATGATTCAAAACTCCGAAGAAAATAAAACATTGAAAGCGTTTGTAAATTTATGGCTTATTTTTCTTCTCGTATTTTCTACAATGTTTATTGCAAATTCTACCTATAATCCGTTTATTTATTTTAGGTTTTAACCGCTTTAATAGAAGGGACTTGCTTTAAGCAGTCCCTTCTATTATCTGAATTATATTTTAATAAGCAAAAAAGACGAATCTTTAAGCGCTTTTAACGAGTGCATTACATTTTTCTCAAAAAAGAACATCTGCTCTTTTTTTACTTTATATTTTTTACCGTCTTTATCATTTTCATCGGGAAGCGCACATTCGCAGGCTTGACAACTGCATTCCGAATCAAGATTAAATTTAATCTCAACTTCTCCTTCCGTTACGTAAATACATGCATCAGTATGTGACATATGCGGTTCAATTTCTGCATGCTTTTTTAAAAAAACAAGTTTTAAATGCGCACCGTTATTTTCCATTAAATCTATAATTTCTCGTTCCGCATCCTTATTTTCAACAAGCTCATGTGTTTCAATTGTTCTGTAAAGCATAATAATCTCCTTTCAATAAAATATAGATTAATCTGAACTCTCGTATTTTATATCATCCTCATGTTTATTTAAGAAGGTAATATATTTGTCTATTTCGCTTATTTAGAGTAAAATTTGTTCAAAATGGAGATTTTTATGGAAAAGTTGGAAAATAAAAAATTAATGAACATATTAAAATGGATATTCATTGTTGTATCTGTAATTCACCTCATATATGCAACCGTTACAATGCGAGGCATGTATGAAGATGGTGCATTTTTTATGATGGATTTAATGAACAATTTTTCAAACGGAGAATATCATATTGCAACCGATTTTGAAGGACATACGAGGTTTTTTATGTCATTGTTGATGCAGCTGCCTCTGTTCTTTTTCCATAAGTTCTGCTGTTTAAATAACAAAACCGCATTAATGATGTTATATACATTTACACAGTTTGTGTTGCCATTACTTGCTTTGTGGTGGAACTACAAACTTACAAAAAGAACAGGCAGAGTTGACATTCTTTTTTGGAGCCTCTTTGCATATTCTGCAATTCTTATAACTTTTTCAATTTTTTCAGTTGTTGAAATTCTGATAGGAGGTATTCTTCATTTTATTTTGTGGAATTATCTTGCCGCAAAAATGGATTATACAAAAAAGGATATTGTGGCAATTATATTTTTACTTGTTGTTATGGCTGGTACTTATGAATACGTTATTTTCTTAGGGCCTGTTTTCTTTATGGCTGCAATATTTTATACACTTGAAGAAAAAGATTCAAAAAGATCCATGGTAAAATCTTTTATAGGTTTAGGCGCTTTGGCTGCTTCTATATATGATATTGTATTTATGATACATGCGCCGGGTGAAGCAGGTGAAATAGGCAGATTTTTTAAAGAATGGTATGATTTCTTCCCCTTTATTTTAGAATTAAACAGTCTGATTTCAATAGCTACAGTCATTTTGTTAATCTTTTATTTATTTAAAAAAAGTAAAATTACTGCATTTGCCACAGGCTTAATATGTTTTATATATTTCTGTATATTTTTAAGGCTTTTGAATACTCCTCTTAGTTCTGTATATCCAATGTGGGAACAACATTTTAGAAGTATTCCGTGCTGGGCATTTCCTTTAATATTTTTTGGGATTTATATTTTTGATTTAACAAAAAAAGAAATAAATTATACAAAAATTTCTAATTTAATATGTATAGTTCTTATCTGCGGAATAACACAAACTTGTTGGCAAATGGTTAATACATATTATTGGAATAAAAATATACAATACATGAAATCCGAACTGAAAAAAACAGACGGTTTATTATACATTCCGTCAGAACACGAAGAAATGTCAGGTTTTCATAATCAGCAGTTAAGACGTTACATTTGGCACGGTGTTTTCACAGCTACAAGTATTGTATTTTCTGATACTTATAAGCAAAAAACATTGCTTTTAAATTATGATGAGCAGCAGGATGAAGGAAATAATAATTGCCGAAGCCGTTTATATGTACCTCAAGATGAGTCAGGTTTGATATCAATACCTTACGGAATGCTGGTAAGCATAAAAAATGATTTTTGGGACTTAACAGACTGCGCCATAGCATTGGATAAATACAATAAAGAACATAATATTCAAACAGACAGATGATTTTTGAAAAAAAGTTTAAAAATCTGTTATAATAATGATGATGAAAGAAACAGTCAGAAATATATTAAAAAAATATGTAAATATTTCCTGTGAATCAACTTTTATTGTCGGATTTTCAGGTGGTTGGGATTCAATGTGCCTTCTTGACATAATGAACAAACTTTCTAAAGAATATGGTTTTTTACTTGTTGCTGCACATTTAAATCATAATTGGAGAGGAAAAGAATCCGAAGCCGAAAAAGAAAGATGTCTTGCCTTCTGCGAAGAAAATGATATTACCTTCATATCGGATACATTGCAAGAGGGAACGAAAGCAACTGAGCTTATTGCCCGTGAAATGAGATATGACTTTTTTAAGCGTTGTGCCGAAGAATTTGAAGCTGATGCTATTTTAACTGCTCATACAAAAAGTGATAATGCAGAAACTATTTTATACAGAATTATAAAAGGTACAGGATTAAATGGTCTTGAAGGAATTAGAGAAATACGTGACCTTGGCGGTTTTAAAGTTATCAGACCTATTTTGAATTTTTCAAGAAAAGACATTGAAGAATATTGTATTACAAATGAATTATATCCTAATAATGATTCAAGCAACTCAAATACAAAATATGCAAGAAATAATATCAGGCATAATATTATGCCTGCAATCAAGCATATTAACCCTAATATAGAAAATGCACTAATAACACTTGCCGATATAGCGGCAGGAAATAATAAAGTAATAAATGAACTAATGCAGAATATAGAAAATCAAATTACCGCAGGCGATAAATGGCTTACTCAAAATTTTTTGATTTTAAATTCGGCTATAAAACAGCATTTTGTTTATAAATTACTCGTTAATAATGATTTAGAACCGAGTTTCTCTAAAATACAAGAGCTGATTACTTTTATTACCGATAATCAAAAATCAAAAACCGGAAAAACTCTTTCTGTTGCTAATGACAAATGGCTTTTTGTTTCAAATAAATATATATACTTTATTCACAGCAGTCATTATAAAAAAATCGAAGATGAAATTACAATAAACGGTGAAGGCTGCTATGAATTTGGAAAAATGTACAAAATAACAATTGAAAAATACACCGAAAAAATTGAAACCTATCCTAAAGCAGCAAGTAATACGGCTTATATAGTTCTGAATGATACAGGATTTCCGTTTACAATAAGAACAAGAAGAAACGGGGATATAATACAGCCATTCGGAATGCAGGGCAAAATGAAGCTTAAAAAATATTTTATTAATAAAAATATTCCTGAACATAACCGTGACAAAACAGTTCTTCTTTGTAAGAATAATGAAGTTTTATGGGCCGCAGGCATTGGGCTTAGTGAAAAACTAAGAACCGTAAATCTGCCCCAATACAAATTAAAAATGGAGAAAATTGAAGATGCCGGCTCTTGATAAAAATATAGAAGAACTTAAAATACTAATTTCAGAGGAAGAAATTAAAGAAAAAGTAAAAACATTAGCTGAAAATATTGAAAAAGTGTTTCCCTCTGATGAAGAAATTTATGTTATTTGCGTTCTTAAAGGTTCAGTTATGTTTTGTACTGATTTGGTAAAGTATTTTAAACATAATGTTCAAATGGAATTTATAAGAATTTCAAGCTACGGAAATGAAACTAAATCAAGCAATAATATGC
>JAJQHF010000247.1 GCA_021199975.1 Candidatus Gastranaerophilales bacterium | reverse complement strand
TCACTAAAAGTAGGAATAATTGGTTTTGGTACGGTAGGTATCGGGGTATATAAAGTTTTACAATCTTTTCCCGAAATTACAATTAAAAAAATTGCGGTTAAAAATATCCACAAAAAAAGAAATATTGAAAATTTTGATGAAACTCTTTTAACGGATAATCCTTATGACATTGTAAATAATTCCGAAATTGATGTTGTTATTGAGGTTGCAGGCGGTGTAAATCCTATTTTTGATATATTAAAAACAGCATTATTAAATAAAAAGCATATTGTTACAGCAAATAAAGAACTTCTTGCAAAACAGGGAAGCGAACTTTTTAAAATTGCAAAAGAAAACAATGTAATTATTCTCTATGAAGCGGCTGTTGCAGGCGGTATTCCCATTATCATGCCGATAAAGACCATCCTTTGCGCTAATAAAATTACAAAAATTGCCGCTATTTTAAACGGAACGACAAATTATATTCTTACAAAAATGGCAGAAAAAGAACTTTCTTATGAAACCGCATTAAAACAAGCACAGGAATTGGGTTATGCGGAAACAGATCCGACAGGAGATGTTGAAGGTTTTGATGCCGCATATAAATTGGCTGTTTTATCCACAATCTCTTTTAATAAGAAAACCAATATAAATAAAATCTACCGTGAAGGTATAACTAAAATTACCGCACAGGATATTAAATCGGCAAAAGAACTTGGTTATACCATAAAATTAATAGCATTAGGACAGCTTTTAGACGACGGCAAAGTTGATGTAAGAGTTCATCCTATGCTTGTTGCAAAAAAACATTTGCTTGCAAAAGTAAAAAATGCTACAAATTCAATAATGCTTACGGGGTATCCGGTAGGAAATTTAGTGTTAACAGGAGCGGGCGCAGGCGCTGAACCCACCTCAAGTTCTGTTGTCGGTGATTTATTATGCCTTGCTTCCGAGCTTGAAACAACCAATTTCCCTATTCCTCAAGCGGTTTGCAACCATAATGAAACGGCAGACCAAATAGATATCGGTGAAACATATAATGAATACTATATAGCAATTAATGCCGGTAATAATCCCGGAGTTATCGGTTTGGTCGGTACTGTTTGCGGTAAAAACAATATAAATATTTCAACAATTATGCAAAAAGGTATCAACGAAGACAATACTGCAGAAATAGTTGTTATAACCGAAAAAAGCAAGGAAGCTGATGTTCAAAATGCTTTAAAAGAACTATTGAAATCAGAAAGCATAAACAAGATAGATAATCTCTTGAGAGTAATGAATTAGGAGGCATTTATGGAAAAAAATCATTATCAAGGTTTAATAAATAAATATAGACAATACCTTCCCGTGTCGGATAAAACACCTGTCATCACTTTAAATGAAGGTAATACTCCCTTGATAAAAGCCGACAGATTGGCTAAAAAAATAGGTTTAAAAGGAAATGTATATTTAAAATACGAAGGTGCAAATCCTACAGGAAGCTTTAAAGACAGAGGTATGACAATGGCTGTTTCAAAAGCCGTTGAAGATGGTGCAAAGGCAATAATTTGCGCTTCCACCGGAAATACTTCCGCTGCAGCTGCTGCATACGGTGCAAAAGCAGGAGTCAGAGTTCTTGTTTTAATTCCCGATGGTTATATTGCACTTGGAAAGCTTTCTCAAGCAATGATGTACGGTGCCGAAATTATTGCAATTAACGGAAATTTTGATGAAGCTTTGGAAATGGTTATTGAAATTTCTAAAAACTCGCCGATTACTTTGGTAAATTCAGTAAATCCATTCAGAATTGAAGGTCAAAAAACAGGTGCATTTGAAATTATTGAAGCATTGGGGGATGCTCCTGATTATCATTTCATTCCCGTTGGTAATGCAGGTAATATTACGGCATATTTTAAAGGTTATGAGGAATTTTACGCACTTAAAAAGATCTCTCATCTTCCTAAAATGATGGGATATGAGGCAGAAGGCGCCGCCGCTATTGTCCGAGGAGAAAGAATTCTTCACCCTGAAACAATCGCAACCGCAATACGAATAGGAAATCCTGCCAGCTGGAAATACGCTGAACGTGCCAGAGATTTATCCGAAGGAAGAATTGATTGCGTAACCGATGATGAAATTATTGAAGCTTATAAATTAACTGCTTCTACAGAAGGTATTTTAGCAGAACCCGGAAGTGCCGCATCTGTTGCAGGATTAATAAAGGCAAACAAAATGGGACTTATAAAAGAAGGTTCAACATCTGTTTGTATTTTAACAGGAAACGGTTTAAAAGACCCTGACAGTGCCGTTAAATATTCTTCTGCAGAAGTTAAGAAAACAAATGCTGATTTACATGAAATTCTAAAAGTAATTAATCTGTAAGTTATTATTTATCCAAAAAAGAGAATGACTAAAAATGTCATTCTCTTTTTTATAAACCTGATCTGATTATCCTGCATGTTTAAAGTCGCTGCCGCCTACAATTCTCAAGCGTCTTTCAGTGCCTTCACCCACACTTTCACTTGATAAATTGTGCTGTTCTACAAGTTCATGCTGTAATTTTCTTATTTGTTGATTTTGAGGGTGAAGTTCAACCTTATCCGCACCCTCAAGTATTTTTTGAATTGCGGATTTTACTTCATCCAAAGCCCTTTCAGCATCATCATAATATCCTTGTAAAGTTTCGCTGTCTGTTATATGAAGTGCTTCTTTTACAACTTTTTGAACTTGAGGCATTGAGTTTGAACGTACATAATATATCGGCAGTTTATAATCATTTGCAATACTTAAAATCTTTGTACCGCCTTTTGCAAATGCCTTATGAACAATCACAATATCAGCTTCTTCAATATTTCTTGTAACCTCCGCCTGCAAATTCAAACGTTCAAGAACTTTATCAAGAACAGTTCTGCTGACTGCATAAATATAAATCTTTTTAAAATCTTTAACTTGTTTAACGTACTCTTGACGTGAGAAGCTGAATTTTAGTTTTTGACTGGCAAGAGTTTCTTCTTCTTCCTTTATTTTTTCCTTTTGAATATTTTCTTCAATTTTTTCTTTACTGTCATAAACCTGGTCGACTTTTCTTATTTCAGGTCTGATAGGCCATCCTCTAAGAATATAGTCAACGGCTTCAGCTGTATTTTTATAAACGGCAAGAGTGTTTCTGTCAATAATTTCAATAACAATATCAAAAGTAGGCTGTTTTTCACGTTCTAAAACAGTTTTCTGAGAGCCTCTTCTTTTGGCTTCATCATCACCTAAAGTAACAGAACTTACACCGCCTACAAGGTCGGATAGTGTCGGGTTTTTAATCAAATTATCAAGAGTATTGCCATGAGCTGTAGCAATAAGCATTACACCTCTTTCGGCTATAGTTCTTGCCGCCTGCGCTTCTTCCTCCGTACCTATTTCATCAACTACAATAACTTCGGGGGTATGATTTTCAACCGCTTCAATCATAATATCTTTTTGATAAATCGGTTGTGTAACCTGCATTCTTCTTGCTCTGCCGATTGCAGGATGCGGAGTATCGCCGTCGCCCGCTATTTCATTTGATGTATCAACAACAACCACTCTTTTTCCCAAATCATCAGCAACAAGCCTTGATATTTCTCTTAATTTAGTAGTTTTACCGACTCCGGGGCGGCCTAAAAACAAAATACTTTTATTCTGCAAAACAATATCTTTTATACATGCTATTGTTCCTGTAACAACACGACCTATTCTGCAAGTTAAACCTACTACTTTTCCCTGTCTGTTCCTTATTGCGCTTATTCTGTGCAGAGTACCCGGAATACCTGACCTGTTATCACTTGTAAACGGCTGTATTTTAGACGTTATATATTCAATATCGTCATCTTCAATAATTTTTTCACCTAAAAACACCGTTTTTCCGTCAGAATAACGTATTTCTCCAACCCTGCCTAAGTCGAGAACCAATTCAATGGCATCATCCAAGTTGTACGGCTTCAATGCTTCGACAATCTTCGGCGGTAAAATTTCAATTAACCTTCTTAGGTCATTGTGAAATTGTATTTTATCCATATGTCCCTTTCGCTTTATCTATGCGCTCAGGTGTTTTGCTTGTACCCGATATAGGACTTTTTCAACTTTGCCCTATTCTCGGGGCTGTCTATCTACACTTATATTATAACACTTTTTCTGTCATTTTTCAAAAATTTTTACTATATTTGTAGTAATGTGACATGTTTTTAAACATTCAATATATATTTACCGTCTTAATATTTCTTAATATATTCTAAGTATTTGTAAATTCTGAATCTTGAAAATACTTTATGTATTTACAATTCGGATTGATTATAAATAAGAATATTTTAGGAATGTAAGTAAAGGAGAAATATTATGAACATTGCTTTTCAAGGAATGAAAAACAGCTGTATAAAAAATGAAATAAAACCGAAACAACAATGCCAAAAATTTGATAATATAACATTTAAAAAGATTTTTGATGATATGCCTATATCTGATATTAAATTTTACCCAATGCCTCCCAAAGATACGATAGAGTGTACAGCACCTAAAATATCAATACCGAGGGTATTTTTCCATAGATTTACAAAAGACCAAATTGAAGCAGTAAATAAATCAGGGAAATTACCGCAAAATGCCAAATTTACGGATAATGGGGGAAATGTTAGTTTTACTTGGAATTTAGCAGATATAACAACAGGAACTCATATTTTACCTAAAGGTTATGAAGTAAAAAATGATATTTTGGGTTTTACTCATGTCGTAAGAGAAGGTACTAAAAATTTGTTTATTAAATAAATTATAATTTTATTTATCATATTTTATATCGGTGTAAAGCATTGCGCTCAACAAATTAGTATAATACTTCAATTAAAAAAAACAGCCCGATATTGGACTGTTTTTTACTATACATATATTATTTATTTTGCGAATTTTTTAATATTGCTTGTGAAATATTCAAGATTTAGATTTTTTGGTGTCGTTATTTTTTTACTTGTATCTTCAAGTAATTTTGCAAATTTTGGATTTGAAGCCACTTCTGCAGTTTTTTCCTCGAGGGGTTTTAATGCTGTTGCTAGCCTCTTTTGCATTCCCGCAGAGGAAGAACACAAATCTTTTTTCGCACTTGCACTAAAAACTGATTCTCCAAATTTGTTAATGTTCATAATACTTTCCTTTCTTTACTATCTTTTCTACTCCTTCATAAAAACACAAGAATTATTTAACATGACAATTTTTTATTCAAGTTTTACAAATCTTAATAGTTATTAACTTGTATTTAATGGCTATTAGTAATTAGAAATTAATTAAAGCCATAAATATAATAGTTAATAATATGGACAAGAATGAAAACGTAGAAAAAAAATTCGGAGCAAAATTAGCTTATATAAGAAAAAGTAAAAAACTCTCTCAGATAAAATTAGCAGAAAAAGTTGATATGAACTTTAATTATATAGGACAAATTGAAAGAGGAGAAGCAAATGTTACGATAAAAACAATGAAACTTCTTGCAAATGCTCTTGATATCGAATTAAAAATATTATTCGATTTTACTTTTTAATTTATTTTTTGGAAACACAAGCAGTTATTGCGTCCATAAGCCGAGGAACTTGAATTATTTCTATTTCAAAATTATCAGGCAGTTTCTTGCTTAGTTTGGGTACAATGGCTTTTTTAAATCCGAGTTTTTGAGCTTCATAAATTCTCTTTTCAAGATTTGAAACATTTCTTATTTCACCGGATAAACTTATTTCTCCTATAATTACGCAATCAGAATCCACAACAACATCACGAAGGCAGGTTGCAATTGCAAGTGCTATACCTAAATCTGCGGCAGGTTCATCTATTTCTATACCGCCTATTATATTTACATAAACATCGTGTTTGGATAAATTTAAACCTATTCTTTTTTCAAGTACGGCAATTATTTGTAAAAGCCTGTTATATTCTATACCTGTAGCAACTCGTCTTGGAGCAGGATATGATGTTGTACCGGTAAGTGCCTGAACTTCAACAAGCAGTGCCCTTGTTCCTTCGCTTGCAGCTATAATAACACTTCCCGGAGCTGCATTTTCATTTCGTTCTCTCATAAACAGTTCGCTCGGATTTGTAACTTCTTCTAAACCCGATTCAACCATATTAAAGACACCTATTTCATTTGTTGAACCGAAACGGTTTTTTATTGAACGCAGTAATCTCTGGCTTTTATATTTATCTCCTTCAAAATAAATAACGGTATCAACCATGTGTTCTAAAACCTTAGGTCCTGCTATATTTCCGTCTTTTGTAACGTGTCCTATAACAACAATTGTAATATTTTTATTTTTAGCTGTATTCATTAAAATATTGGTGCATTCACGAATTTGAGAAACGCTTCCCGATGAACTTGTAATACAAGAAGTATAAACAGACTGAATGGAATCAATAACCAGAATTTCAGGCATTATACTATCAAGTTGATTTGTAACGTTTTCAAGATTTGTTTGTGAATATACATATAAATTGTTTGAATTAACATTAAGTCTTTGAGCTCTAAGTTTTACTTGAGAAGCAGACTCTTCCGCACAGACATATAAAAGCTTTTTGCCTTGAGCGCAAATATTTCCTGCTGTTTGTAAAATAAGTGTTGATTTTCCGATGCCGGGGTCACCTGCAAGCAGTACCAATGAACCTTGAACAAGCCCGCCTCCCAACACTCTGTCAAATTCCTCATATCCTGTCGGAACTTTTATATTTTCAGATATCTCAATTTCATTAATTAAACAAACAGGAGTTTCATCTACAGCAGTAGTTTGCAGTGATGTTTCAGGTTTGGTTTCAACCTCCTCCGTTAATGTTCCCCAATTACCGCAATCAGGACATTTGCCTATATATTTTGCTGTTTCATACCCGCAATTCTGACATACCCATTTAGTTTTAACTTTAGCCATTAAGTTTCTCTTTTCGCAGTTCTCTCAAATTTTCTTTATTATCTATTATAT
>JAJQHF010000250.1 GCA_021199975.1 Candidatus Gastranaerophilales bacterium | reverse complement strand
CTAACTCCTTAGAAACTAATGTTTATCAATTCAATAATACTAAACAAATTATTATATAACAAGTGATAACTTGAAAAAGTGAGCATTTTGACGGCGACGAGGAGTCGGCAGCAGAATGCGACACCAGATTAAATTAATCCAATTTAAACTGTTTTTGATACTGTTCTATGCCTTCAATTTTTGTTTGGTCTTGTTTTAAAAGAACAAAATTTTCTAGAACCAACACGTCTAAATCCGTAAACATAAAGCATTTAAAAGCATTTTCAGGAGTATTAACAATCGGTTCTCCTCTTATGTTAAACGAAGTGTTAACAATAACAGAGCAAGCCGTTAGTTTTTTAAATTCGTTAATAATATTCCAGTATCTCGGGTTAACTTTTTTTGAAACGGTTTGAATTCTTGCGGAATAATTAACGTGAGTAATTGCGGGAAGTGTTGAACGGCAGGCTTTTAACTTGTCGATTCCTTTGTAATTTTTTTCTTCTTCCGTTAATTGAGTTTTAATTTTATCTGAAATGGGCTGTGTTAAAAGCATATAGGGTGATTTTTTACCTTTTTTTATATCAAAAAATTCTTCAACATCCTCTTCTAAACAGCTTGGAGCAAATGGTCTGAAGGATTCTCGTTTTTTTATTGCAAGGTTTAAATTCCTTTGCATTTCTTTGTTTCTAGGGTCAGCTAATATGCTTCTGTTGCCTAAGGCTCTCGGCCCATATTCCATTCTGCCTGCAAAATGACCTATACTTTTACCTTCCGATATATATTTTGCAATAAGTTGAGCAACTTCTTCTTCCGTTTCATATTTTGTATATTTTGCATTAAATTTATTTAATGTTTCAATAATTTGCTCATCCGAATATTCAGGACCTAAAAGACTTCCTGCTTGAGAATCATCAGGATTAACAGTTCTTCCATTATTTAATCCCATATAAAAGACGGCAAGAGCTGCACCTAAAGCCCCTCCGGCATCACCTGCGGCAGGTTGTGTCCATATATTTTCAAATTTCCCGTTTTTTAATATATTGCCGTTAGAAACACAATTTAAAGCACATCCGCCTGCAAGACACAGATTTTTCAATCCTGTTTGAGCATATACATAATTTGCAAGCTTTAAGATTATTTCTTCCGTAACTGCCTGTAAACTTGCTGCAATATCCATATCATTTTGGCTTAATGCGCTTTCGGGCTTTCTTGCAGGGCGGTTAAACAATTTTTCAAACTTTTTATTAAACATGTAATCTGTCGTGCAATATCCGAAATATTTTTGATTTAGCCAAAAGGAGCCGTCCTCCTTAACGTCAATAAGATTTTCAAGAATTAAATCCTTATATACAGGTTCACCATATGGGGCAAGCCCCATAACTTTATATTCGCCCGAATTGACTTTAAACCCCAAAAATCCTGTAAATGCGCTGTATAAAAGCCCCAAAGAATGCGGGAATTCGATTTTTTGTTTTATTTCTATTTTATTTCCTTTGCCGATTCCCCAGGTTGTAGTATCCCATTCGCCGACACCATCTAAACATAAAATTGCCGCTTCTTCAAAAGGAGAAGGATAAAATGCGCTTGCGCAGTGCGCTTCGTGGTGAGTGGTAAAGTATATGGGGCATTTTAATCTCTTTTCAAAATGTTTATCAATTTGAGAAGGTATAAACAATTTTTTATTAAGCCAAACAGGCATGGCATTTATAAAACTTCTCATACTGCACGGCACATAAGCCATTGCGGTTTCTAAAATACGTTCAAATTTTACAAACGGTTTTTCGTAATATACAACTCCATCCAATTGTTCGGGTTCAATTCCCGCTTCACTTAAACAATAATTTACCGCATTAACGGGGAAATTACTGTCTTGTTTAATTCTTGTAAAACGTTCTTCTTGAGCTGCCGCAATAATCTCTCCGTCTTTTATAATTGCTGCCGCACTGTCATGATAATATGCACTGATGCCTAATAAGTATGTCATTTTTTCACCTAAAATTGATATTCATAATCTGTATTTTTATTTTCGTAATCTATCCAATAAGTTGATATATCAGGCTTTTTGAGTCTTAATCTGTCCCTTTTTACGATTTTCATTAAAACCCCTGTCGGGATAACCGTAATAATATATATAAAAGCTAAAATAATAATTGCTAAATATTTCCCTAAAAAGGCTCCGATTTTTTTGCCTGTTTTGTATATAAACTCTCCACCTTCATCACATATATAACTGTACAGCCCGATTGTAATAAATACATAATATGAAGCCAGATACCAATTCGGCATTTCTGTATTTCTAAAAAATATCCATCCTGTTACAAAGGGAAATATTATGCTTATTATTGAAACTTTTATGTTTTCTTTTACCGTTATTTGCATATCCGTTTCCTTAAATAATAGTGTAAATAAACGGAGAAACAGGTGATGTTCCTACTGCTATTAAGCAAATTAAAAGAATTAAAAAGAGAATAACGGGAACTATCCAATAAGCTTTTTTACTCCATAAGAATTTTAACATTTCCAATAAAAAATTTTTTCTTTTCATTTTATTTTGTTCCCTCTCGTTTTATATTTTTTAAAAGTTCAAGTGCCTCTTCGTGTTCAGGCATAATTTTTAATATTCTGTTTAGATGTTCTTTGGCAATATCAAATTCTTTTTGTTTGTATTTGCATTCAGCCAAATTCATCATAACGGATATGTTATTCGGAACAGACAGACTAATTATATTAAACAGGGTATAAGCTCTGTTATATTCATCTGTTTCCATATATACTTTTGCAAGAAGATTTGCAATTTCTGTATCAGGTGCAATTGCAAACGCATCCTCCAATAATTGTTTTGCGTTTTTATAATTTTTCTCGTTGTAATAAATTTGCGCCAAATGAAATAATATTTCCAAATTCTGCGGTTCAATTTTAATAATATCCAAAAGAATTTCTTTTGCTTTTCTAATCATATTCATGGACATATAGTTAATAGCAATGTTTAATTTCATATACACAGGGATATTATCTTGTTTTAAAACCTTTAAATATAATTTTTTTGCATTTTTAAAATCAGACATTAAATGGAAATAATTACCGTATTCAAATATAATAAAGATGTTATCAGGCGCATATTTTAGAGCCTTCTTAAAATTTTCTTGAGCCTGATCGTAGAATTGTCTTGATAAATAAATTATAGCTAAATCTTTATAAGCCAAAGCAAAATCCGGCTGCATAACCGTAATTTTTTTAAGTATTTCCTCTGCTTTATCCGTATCTTCTGTTTTTGCACATAAAACAGCATACTCATATAATATATTTACATTTATAAATCCTGAAGAAATCAAATCACCATATAATACTTTTGCCGCTTTTGTTTTCTTTCTTCTTGCGTATAAAGAAGCTAAATGGAGTTTTAATTGTACTGAATTATAATTAAAATTAAGAAGTTCTTCAATTATTTGCGAGGCTTTTTCTAAATTTCCAAGACCTTCATAGGCGCATGCAAGATTATATTGATAATTTTCTTTATCCGGCTGTAATTTAATTAATTGTTCGTAAACAGCAGCGGCATCATCAAATTTTTGTGATTTTAAAGCTGCAAGAGCGTATGCGTTAATGTATTGCGGGTTTTTATCAGCCTCATATGCTTTTTTGAGATATTTGTAAGCTTCTTCAAAATTTTCAAGCGCAAAATATGCCAATCCCAAATTATATATTGCTGCTGATTCTTCATTATTAAGTTCTATTGATTTATTATAAAATTCTGTTGCGGATTTAATATCTCCTGAAGAGAAGTAAGCAAGACCGAGTTTATTATATAGTTTTGGATTTTCAGGTTCAATGGAAACGGCTTTTTTTAAATATTTAACAGCTGAATTAAAATCAGAGCTTTCCATTGCTGCTGTTGATAATATATCATAGATTTGTGCATCATCGGCAGCCAGTTCAATCATTTTATTTTCCATCATGAAAAGTTCAGGATATTTTTTTGTTTTGAGGAAAACAATTGATAAACTTTTATAAGCATCAATATAATCTTCCCGGAGCTTTATAACTTTTTTCAGTAATTGTTCGGCTTTTTCAAGTTCATCTTTTTCTATGTATATTACACCTGAATAGTATAAAGAAAGTGCATCATTTTCATCATTTTCAATTAATTTTGCAAAATTCTCCAATGCTTCATCATAACAGCCTGTATTAACATTGCAAAGTCCCATTAGTTTTTGAAGTTCTAAATTATCTTGATTTTCTTTCAAAAATTCAGCAAGTAAAACCTTTGCACCTTCATAATCTTTTTCATCTGCCAGCTTATTAATTTTTTCTAAATCCATAGTTATAATCCGTTTTATAGTTTAGATTATAGCAAATTAACATTAAATCTCAAGTTTTGTAATTGAAAAAATAAAGATTTCATGTTCTAATGGATTGGATTAATTAGGTAAATGGGAGATAGAAAATGGCTGAAAGAACATTTGTTGCAATTAAACCTGACGGAGTAAAAAGAAATCTTATCGGAAGAATTATTACAAAATTTGAGGAAAAAGGCTATAAATTAATTGGTTTAAAGCTCCTTTTGCCGACTTTGGAAATGGCGGAAAAACACTATGCAGAGCATAAAGGCAAACCCTTTTATCCACGCTTGATAGAATATATAACCTCAGGACCAATCGTTGCAATGGTTATACAAGGCGATAACGTAATAGCGGAATCAAGAAGAATGATGGGTTCAACTAAACCGGAAGAAGCGGAAGCAGGTACTATTCGTTTTGAATATGCTATAAATAAAGAATATAATATTATTCATGGCTCGGACAGCCCTGAAAGTGCGGAAAGAGAAATTGCTATATACTTTAAAGAAGAGGAATTATGCTCAAATTGGACTACTATGTTAGAGATGATAATGGGCAATGACAAATAAATTTTTTTCGTTTGAACTTTTAAAAGAAGATAAAAAAACAAATGCAAGAGCGGGAATTTTTCATACTCCGCACGGTGATATTGAAACGCCGATATTTATGCCGGTGGGTACTAACAGTGCCGTTAAAATGCTTACAAAACATCATCTTGAAGAAACAAAAGCGCAGATTATTTTATCAAATTCTTTTCATTTGTTTTTAAGACCGGGAAATAAATTAATCAAAGAATTTGGCGGACTTCATAAATGGATGAATTGGGATAAGCCAATATTGACTGATTCGGGCGGATTTCAAGTGTTTAGTCTGGCACATCTCAATAATATTACGGAGGACGGAGTTAAATTTAAAGACCCTAAAACAGGGGATGAACATTATATTAACCCTGAAATATCCATGGAGATACAGGAAGATTTGGCTCCTGATATTGCAATGGCATTTGACCAGTGTGCGCCGTATCCTTGTGAGTATAATTATGCCGTTAAAGCCATGGAAAGGACTCATCGCTGGCTTGAAAGATGTTTTAACGCTCATACTAAAGAAAATCAGGCTCTGTTTCCTATTGTACAAGGCGCTTTTTTTGATGATTTAAGAAAAGAAAGCGCAAATGTAATTTCGACTTATGATGCAGCCGGCTATGCAATAGGCGGTGTGAGCGTAGGTGAACCGGTCGAATTAAAAAATCATTTAACCGAATTTACGGCACCTTTATTGCCAAATAATAAACCAAGGTATTTAATGGGGGTTGGAACTCCTATTGATTTATTAAACGGTGTGAAATACGGTGTTGATATGTTTGACTGTGTACTTTCTACAAGAAATGCACGTCATGGCTCTTTTTTTACTTATGAAGGTAAGAAAAATATCAAAAATAAGCAATTTGAAAGAGATTCTTCTCCTTTAGACGAAAAATGTGATTGCTTTGCGTGCCAAAATCATTCAAAAGCTTATATCAGGCACTTATTCAGAATGGGTGAGGCTAACGCTCAAATACTTCTTTCTATTCACAATACAAGGTTTTTATTAAAATTTATTCACGATATGAGAGAAAGTATTTTACAAGACAGGTTTGAAGAGTTTTATAACCAAAATGCAAATATAATATAACTTCTTACATCCCGATATTTTGGTCTAATTTTAAAGAATCGATTATTCTTAAAATTGAAATTAATTCAATAATAATAGCTCTGTAGTTTTCAATTCTTGTTGCCTGTTTTAATATGGGGATTTCAAACCAATCTTTTGATGAAGATATTGCAATATGAATTTTGCCTTTTTCAAAAGATAAAGTTACATTTTCCCCTATTCCTTTTTTTGCAAGTTTTACCATTCTGTTCATAAATGCAGCTGTAATTAAATACCTTGCTTCTATTTGGTCTGTTGAATATACATCATATATTTTTTCAAATTCGGGATCTTCAAGATTTACTTTTTTTAAATCATTATATTCTCCAAAATTTATGGCAAAATTCTTTTTAATAATTGTATCACCTTTAAATTTTTTCAGGCTTGGCAAAGTTATTAATAATCCCTTAAAAATGGTTACTTCGTGCGTGTGTTTCCCTGAATGTGTGATACGTTTTAAACACATTTCCGTTATATCAATATTTAATGAACCGTACTGCCCTTTTAGGTGATCGTCAAAACTGTGACGGTTAAACGAATCAAATAGTTTTAAATTATGTATGTAATTAATATTATTATTATATTTACATCTTTTAAAACATCCGAAATAAGAAAGTAATTTATCTAACAATATTTCTTTTGCTCTTGTTTTATAGTGCTTTATAATTATAGAGCCTAATGAAAATACGATAGTTCCGATTAGAAAAATTATCTCTATTGCAGATGAAGTATTTTTTGAATGCGGTGTTATAAAATAACAAAAATAAATCCCGCCGGCTATTACAGCAACTCCTGCAACGAAGCAGAGAATTGCGCAAATAAGATAAAAAATTCTGACTTTTTCTAATTTTATCATGTGTTTATAGAAATTTTTATGACAAAATTTATCAAAGTTAAAAGAATTTATTTTTGATTTAATATTAATGTACTCTTCAT
>JAJQHF010000103.1 GCA_021199975.1 Candidatus Gastranaerophilales bacterium | reverse complement strand
TATAAACATTCGCTGTAAACTTGTTATTAAAGATACTCGGATATTTAAGTTTATCATCATATAATGTATAACCTGTTTTGGTATCAAGAACAATATTTTTATCTTTTTCATACCTAAACCGCTGTCCGCCATCGGGATTTGGGGTAAAACAAATAAATTTAAGTTTATTCTTTGTCATTTTAATTTTCCTCTGATTCTGTTTCTTGTGTATTATTTGTTTGTATTTGTGCTTGAATTTCTTCAAGTTTTACGATTATTCCTTTTAAGGCGGTTATTTCATCGGTTGCATTCTCATACAATGAAATAATCTTATTCCCTGCTTTATGGCTTTAGAAAGTGCTTTTACAATGAACTTCATTAATTTTTCTGCTGTATTTAAAAATAAAAACATATTCTTTCTCCTTATTCATATCTTGTTTTAACTCTTACTTTTATTGAAGGCGGTTGTACAGTTGATGAATTGCCGTAGATTGAATTGTAAGAAGAAGCATCAAAAACAATTACTCCTGCTGTAACAAGGTCATTAAGATTTTGTGCTGATGTAGTTGATGATTTCCAGCTGAATACACCAATTGCGCCAATATTATCACTATAATAGACACTTCTATGTGTACCGTATAAATTAGGCAATCCTGCTTCTAAATATCCAAATTCATCACTGCCTTGAATTACTCTATTTCTGAAATCAGGCAAAACAAAATTATTTTCATCTTCGGGTGTACCGTAAGTATCGCCGTAAATCAAATAAAGAAGCGGGTAAGCAGATTTTGAAACTTCCGCACCTTCAAGCCATATTTCATTTTCGTTTAGTTTACCGGTTAATGAAATTTTGGGTTCGCCGATTTCATTTAATTTTAAAATTTCGGAGTTAAAGGAATTTAACATCAAATTACCCCCCCCGATAGGGTCAAAACCCCTGCATAGACTTCATTTAAGCCTTTTGTTATGGTGGTAGTTGTTGTTTCTTCTTCTGTTTCTTCATCAGTTACAGTTGTTATTGTTATTTCCTGCAAATCATAAGGAACTTGAGAAGTATTGAGAAGATAATCACCCGTTGCGGCATCAGAAGGAAATGTACTGCCTGATGTTAAAGTATGAGATTTTATGCTTAAAGTTAAGTCAACAGGATTGACATACACATTATATTCACCGTCCTCATAATCAGATATATCAAGGGTTAAAGTATCTGTAACCGTATATATTTTGCCGTTAGCGGTCGTAATATCAAAACTGCCTGAAGTTGTCAAAATATTATCCGATAAATTCAAAAATGCAGGGTTGCCGTCATCATCGACTTCACCTGTATTCACACAAAATACATTATATTGACTTAAACCTGCAGATGTAAGGTTGGATAAATTAATATCGGCGGTGTTACCTTGCAAATCTCCAACCGCATTATCGATTTTATCCCAATTATCGTTTAAATCACGGTCAAAATCAAAATAATCATTGCCGTCTGTTGTCATATCGGTTTTATAAAGACTTAAGTTTTTTGTTGTATCGCTCATTATTCTTCTACTCCTACATTACAATATTGATTTTTAGTATATGTTTGCATTTCGCTTTTTGTCATAACATTATGAATTTCTTTTTTCATCAGATATTTAAAAAGCCAGGTAAGGGGCAAATGTGCGGGTTTTATTTCTTCAATACTTTGTTGTAATGTTTCTAAATCGCCCGGTACTCCGTAAGATGAAATAAATTCAATTTGTATTTTTCCTTCTGTAAAATCAGCTTCAATTTCTCCGTTTTGCCATAAATCACAAATTTCTTGAATTTGAGTTATTGATATTTTTTTGTTACTCTGCCATTTTGCTTTTATTTTTGATTGTCTGTCAGTAATATTTGAAGCGGCATCAGTTATATTTAAAAGATTTTCCCACCACTTGCAGCCTTCCTCATCCAATAAGTTAAAATGCAATAAATAATACAATCTTGTTATTACGGTCTGCAATTTGGTATAAGGTGTATTAAATGCCGTTAAAAAAGCATTTATATATAAATCGTTTCTGTATATTCTATGTAAATAAGCAAGCATTTCACTATAAAAAGACATGTTTTTCTCCTATAAAATTCTATATTGACAACTATAAGTTTACGGTTTATAATATAAATATGATTAAATCTTTTAAACATAAAGGATTGGAAAAGTTTTATACAACAGGAAATACAAAAGGCATTCAAGCTGTTCATGCTCTGAAATTAAATTATATTTTAACCTTACTAAATATTATGACCTCAACGAAAGATTTAAGTTTGCCGTCTTTAAGATTTCATCAATTAAAAGGTGATAAAAAAAATTTATATTCGGTTACTGTTCAGGCAAACTGGCGAATTACTTTTGAATATGACGGAATTGATGTATATATTGTTGATTACTTAGATTATCATTAAAGAAAGGAAAAAATATGGAAATGTATAATCCGCCGCATCCCGGTAAAATATTAAAAGATTTATATTTAGTTGATTATAAATTATCGGTTACGGCATTTGCTCTTAAACTGGGAGTATCCAGAACTACAGCTTCTGAACTTGTTAACTGTAAAAATGGAATATCTGCAGAAATGGCTTTGAAATTGGCAAAGGCTTTTAATACTTCTGCTCAATTTTGGTTAAATATGCAAGTGCAATATGATTTATGGCAGGCAAAACAGACCGTTAACCTTGATAATGTTGAAGTTATAGCAATGTAATCAAGCGTTGTAATAATTTATTTTATTCTTCCTCTGTTATTGTAAGCGTGTTTAATATAGGGATTTGAGTATCTGTATTATCATCTTGAATTAAAATATTGTCTGTTCCGCCGTTAAGAAGTAAATCGGAATAGTCATATACACCGTTGGCGGACATAATCAAAGAACCGATTTTGTTATAACTCACATACGTTGTTGAAATACTTGTTGAATCACCGTCAAGTGAAATTTCTGACAAGTAGTCATTTATATTTGTTTTAATATTTTCAATTGTTTCATCTAAAACAGCACCTGAACTTAATGTAATGGATGCACTGACGGAAAAATTAAGAGCGCTTACACTTACAACCGTACAATATGCACCAATGGGCGCTTCACCTAAACCGCATCCCCAGCCTGTTTTGTTTCCGTCTTCATCTTCCGTGTAAGGGTCAATGTAATCTTGTACGGTTTGAACAAGCGTATCATCCGCAATACCTGTGTTAGAGTCCATGATTACTACTTTTACAGTGTTATCGCCGTTCCATAAAGGCTTTATGATTGCATTTTTAACCCCGTCAATTTCAAGCGCCCACTTTTTATAATGATATACATTGCCGCATGTTGCGCTCTCCTGAATATCTTCATAATAACGCTCTAAAAGTTCTTCGGCTGTTTCTGAGTCATAACCGTTTGTAAAAGCATCTTCATTGCTTACCGCTACTATGCCTTCAATGGTTGAGGGTATAACACAAATTGCACCTGCGGGTACATTGCCTTCTGTGCCTGTTGTAAGACATTCAACTTCAAAAGTATCACCTTGTGAAACATCAACCGTTGCCGTTGAACGAAATTGCAACCCTGATGAAGTTTCAAATATACTGCCCTCGGTTATTGTTCCCGCTCCATTTGTAACCGTTAAATATCCGCTTGAAGCCGAGGCGGTTTTTACTGAAATTCCTCTTGTCTGATATACAAAATTTACGAGGTCTGAATAATCCATATTGCTTAAATCGGTTAAACAATTAGCTATGTATAAAACCTTATCCCAGAGAGTTTTTAATATTTTTCCCGCCGCAACGAAAAAATCCCACGCAAAAAAGCCTACTGATTTTTGGTATTTACTGTCAAGTGCTTCAAGACCCTCATAAGCTATTTGTTCTGCCGTTATTTCCAAATCTTCATCATCAACTAATGCCATAATTAAATGTTACCTTTCAATGTGTATGTTTTTTCTATTGATACATCCAATGTTTCACCGTCATAGAGTTCAACTTGTATATTAATATTCATAATCTTACCGTTTTTAGTCAAATTAAAATAACTCACCTGTGAAATTGCAGGACATAAAAGCAAGCCTTCTTTATAATCTCTTTCAAGTTCTGCTTCTTCATATCCGTAACCGATTTTTTTGCGCCCGTAAAGGCTTTTCATTCTGTTACCATAGCCCGTGCCCTCATATATTTCATAAGTATCAACCCCCGTCATTGCAAACTTTGTAATCCATTGTCTTATAGCTTCATACTTATTTATAAGGTTTGGATTGCCGTTTACTAAAACTACTTCAGGGGTGTTAAAATCTATTTCAGGCTCGTAACCTATTTCCGTAGTATAAAAATCTTCACTCAATTTTATTATTCCCTTTTTATTAGAGTGGAGTGTTGAGAGTTGAGTTATTCTTTGCTTTACTCTTCACTCTCCAAACTCCACACTGTTAATTACACTTTATCCAATATTACAAACTTATCCGTTTCTTCAAGGCTTGCAATAATGACATAATCACCGTTTGCAAGTTCGCATTTAAGGTTTAAAAGTTCTGATGTTACCGCTTGTATTGCCTGCGCTAAATATGATATTGCTTCGGGCATTGTACAAGCTGCACCAGTATAAGAATGTGTTTCTGTTACCGATTTTGCACTTTCAAGAGAAGAAGGTACGCTGCTGCTTAATGCCCCTGTAGAGTCAATATTACATCTGAATTTAAACCATTCGGACAATTGCAATTCTTCATCTTCAACAAGCAAAATATTTTCTTCGCCTGTTTGTACCGTTACAGGAGATAATTCAACTACTTTACCTATAATACAAGGTTTTAAATCAACGGGATTTTCTCTCTCTTTTAATGCGAGTGCAAGCCGCTTAAAAAAATCATCATTTGACATTTTTTGTAAATTTTACTCCGTTTTGTGTCCTAAAACTGAACTTTTTACAAGAAAAAGAGTTATAATATGTATGGTGGTGTTTATGAAACAATTTTTAATTATCGGTTTAATAATATTATTTTCTTCTCCTGTATTTGCCGTTCCAGGTGAATATACAATACTTGAAGACGGTACTAAAGTTTGTGATAATTCTGATATTGAAGGTTATTTTACAAAATTAGAAAAAGAATTTTTTGAAAAACATAACGGTGTTTTTACCGGTAATGATTACAACAGAGAAGTTATGTCACCGCTTTTTAAATACAGCAGTGAACTTCAAAAAAAAGGGCATTGCGGCTATGAAGGACTATAATCATATTTTTTTATGTTTATGTTTACTTTTTCTATGCTGCCCTGTATTGAATGGCTTGAGGATTTTATTAAGTAATATCCGCTTAAATCAAGCGTTGTATTTTCTATCAAAAAATATATGCCTTTTCGCATCTGATAATCACCTAAAACGCTTAATGTTATTTCTTCCGTTATAACATTTAATTCTTTAAGTTTGTTTTCCGCTAACATTCTGCAAGAAGCACTGAGCGTTTCCGTATCGGTTTCTATTATTTCTTGTAAAATTCCGTATTCTTCCGTGTTTTCTGCTGATGTTGTATATCTTTCGGTTACACTTGTCTGTTTGTTTTTGGTTACGGATGATATAACTTTTATTTTGTTTTTCATTTCCTCAATGGAAGAAGAAATATCATAACTTGTAATTGTATCAGTGCTTTTTAACTTGTAAATATTGGCAACATAACCGCATAAGCTGTCGTTTAATTGATATTGAAATAAGTTAACCTTGCCGTTTTTACAGTCGAAATAGTATTGATTACTAAGCCCTTTTTGTATCGCAAATTCGAGTAATTCTTTAAAGATATCAGAAATCGCCGTGTTTTTATATATTTTGCTTATTTTATACGAAATATCGATTATTGAACCTGTTTTAAGTCCGAATTCCGTACATAACACATTGATTGCATCCGTTACTTTTGCGGCTCTTCTATTGTGGGGGAAATTAAAAAAGGTAAATACATCTACTATCATTGTGCCGATAAAACTAAAAATTGCATAAATAAAAAGATTTATCTTAAAGAAGAAACAATAAACAAAGTTTTTGATAACGCTATAAAGCAAATTCAAATTACCCCTGAACACAGACAGGCTATAATCGAAGCCTTAAAGGATTGCCACAGCGAGCAACAAACTTATAATACAGAAGAAATAAACCGCCTAAATAAGCGTGCGGAAGCTCTTAGAAACAGATTATCCAAAATCTATCTTGATAAATTAGACGGCAATATTACAGAAGAATTTTGGCAAGATAAGAATAATGAATGGACTTTAGAACATGCGGGAATTATGCAAAAATTAGACGCTTATGAGAGGGCAAACGTAAATTATATGAAACAGGCAAGTGAACTTCTCGAACTCCTTGAAAACCTTTATACACAATACATTCAGTTTTCGGATGCTGAAAAAACAAAAGTTTTAAAAATCATCTTCTCGAACTTTTTAATAGAGGGCGAAAACATACGCTATGACTATAAAAAGCCCTTTGACATATTCGCCAAAGGACTATCTTGTACAATTAACTGGGCCCGGTAGGATTCGAACCTACGACCAAGGGATTATGAGTCCCCTGCGCTACCGCTGCGCCACAAGCCCATTTTTATAAATCTTTTTTTAAATTTGCTAAATATTATTACCTGCCGAATTACAAAAAAATTATTTTTTTTGTTTTGTAGAATGCCGCAAGACTGCTCTTGTGTTTAAAACCTTATTCATAAAGCATTTTTACACAGTGATTACAATATCATTAACATTTTTAATCGTCAAGTATTTTATTTAAATAATATCTAATCTAGTGTCGTATTCTGCAGCCGGCTTTCTTGAATTTTGCTCACCGCACAGCACTGCAACCACCTAACGGCTTTGCCGCCCTAGACTCAGCTATCGCATACAAGTTCATAAGTTTCGCCACCGCTCAACTTGTTCATTTTGTAAGCCATCCTCACGTTGTTGCGGTGCTTCGCTTTGTAACCTTGTATTATTTTTTAATTCTTCCTCTACT
>JAJQHF010000279.1 GCA_021199975.1 Candidatus Gastranaerophilales bacterium | reverse complement strand
TATAAGTATTTGCTATTTTATACAAAATCGTAAATAATAAGCTTATGAATAATTTTAAATTTATTGAGTATCTGAAAGCAAACACCTATATTGAAAGCGGCACACCAATTTATAAAAATTATATGAATTAAGTAAAAATGCAAGAAAATTACAATGGAGCTTAATAATAAATATCATATGCCTGAAGAAAATCAAGAATTCTTTTTCAAAATAAAAGATGTTTCGCAACGAGCGGTTGTTGCGGGCAATCCTTCTAGAACCATTAAATATGTATAAACAAATATGAGGAGCTATTTATGTTATACGATACACATTACAAAGAAGGCAAAAAAGTTAGTTTTAAAAAGTTTGATTTAAATATTGCAGGATTGTTATTTTTACCAAAAAATTTTGATGAAAATAAAAAATACCCTGCAATAGTTGTAACACACCCGGGAGGCGGTGTTAAAGAACAATGTTCATCGCTTTACGGGTGGAATTTAGCACAAAACGGGTTTATTGCACTAGCATTTGATGCCGGTCATCAAGGCGAAAGCGAAGGTTTGCGAAGATGCTTAGAAGATCCGGCTTCAAGAGTTGAAGATATCCGTTCTGCCGTTGATTATCTTACCACACTATCTTTTGTTGATGAAGAAAAAATCGGAGCAATGGGAGTCTGTGCAGGCGGCGGTTACACAATGAATGCAATCCAAACTGATATAAGAATTAAAGCTGCCGCAGGAATAAGCACATGGGATGTCGGCGATAGTGCAAAAAATGGTTTTCCGGGAGTAAATGAAGAAAATTTCTTGCAAAATCTTTTGAAACAAGTGGCAGAAGCAAGAACATCAGAAGCTAAAGGAGAAGAACCAAAATATTGGAAGTATGTTCCGGAAACAGAAGAAGAAATTAAAAACGCACCATCTGTAATTGCTAAAGAAGCCAGTGAGTATTATAGAACAAACCGCTGTTTTTATCCGACAACAACCAACAGATATTTAGTTTCAAGCAATGATAAACTTGCTGCATGGGATGCATTTTCCCATATTGAAACAGTTTCCCCAAGACCAATTCTACTGATTGTAGGCTCAAAAGCTGACACTTTGTATTATACTGAAGATTGTTACAATAAAGCACTTGAACCAAAAGAAATTTTCACAATTCAAGATGCAACCCATGTTGATTTATACGATAAACCGCAATTTGTAAATCAGATAGTTGAAAAACTTGTATCGTATTTCGGGCAATATTTATAAAATGTTAAATAGGTAAAAAATGAAAAAAATATTAGTTTTAATTTTATCATTGATCGGCTTAACAACAACCGTTAATGCAAATGAGCCGCCAACAAACAAAAATAACGGAATGATTGTAAGGAATATCTTGATGAATATTTAACATTTGCTCAAGAAGTAGCCGAAAATTCTGTTAAAAAAGAAAAAGGGGTTGTTTCAATTTATCCTATGATGGTGATAAAAGATAATAATCAAATCAGAATTCTAGAAATTTATAAAAACCGGGAGGCTTACAAAAAGCATATCGCATCAGACCATTTTCAAAAATACAAACAAGGAACGCTTCATATGGTAAAATCACTTGATTTAGTCGACACTTACCAACTAAGCGAGAAAAATTTTAGAAAGATTTTTAAAAGGAAGTAGCAGGAGGATTTCCTGATGAAACGAAAAATCTTAGCAGGTTTAACCATTTTATCTTTATCAACAGGTTTTATTTTAACCCCCTGCATTTGCTATAAATATTAAATAAAAAAGGAAGCAAATAACTCAAACAACAGGAAGAAACCAGCTTGGTTCTTTTGCGCCTGAATTTGCGCATTATAATGATAATATATTGTTTTGTAAAAATTGGAACACTGTTTCTGCCTTTTTGCAACGTCTTTTAACATACTTACGTAATCAAAGATTGCTTGTATGCCGGAGTTTTGCATACGACCAACTAATCTCAAGATATTCATCTTTCTTAATGTTGGTCGTATGTCGATATTTTTTTATCAATTCAAAAATATTTTTTAAACTTGGTTGTACATTCTAAAAAAATACGGATAATAATTTTCCTAAATTTTTGAAAGATTTTATGCAATTTTGTTTAATATTATTATTCAAAATTCCTAAAAACTTGAAAAAGCTTGAAAACGGTCATTGCCCCAAAAGAGCAAACTGATTGCACAAATTAATCACAATGTCGAAATACAGGGTATTTTATCTTTTAAATAATATCAACGGGGTCAACATCTATAATCATTTTAATATCATTAGCGGCGGTTGTATTTTTTATAAATGTTGATATAAGGTATTGTCCTTTTTTATTCATGTTATTTTTAATTATGATTTGGAAACGATATTCAGAGTTAAGTTTATATAGAACGCATTTCATTGAACGTTAACATCTATATATTCTGTAAGTTTTAATTTTTCAATTTGAGATTTTAATTTTTCTGCTACTTCATGTGCGCATACTGCTGCACGCTCTTCATCATTAGAAGAAATAACAATTTTGATAATTTGGCAAAACGGCGGATAGTTATATATTTCACGCCTCATAATTTCATTTTTATAAAAGCTTAAATAATTTTGTGATTTTGCATTTTTTATTGCATATAAATCAGGGTTATATGTTTGAAAAATTACCTTTCCTTCAAATTCGCCTCTTCCTGCTCTTCCTGCTATCTGCATGAGAAGCTGAAATCCTCTTTCTCCGGAACGATAATCAGGAAAAGCAAAGCTTATGTCTGCATCTAAAACACCTGCAAGTGTAACATTTTTGTTGTCTAATCCTTTTGCAATAATTTGAGTTCCCAAAAGAATATCAATTTCTCCTTTTTGAAAACGGTCTAAAATATCAATATATTTTGTTTTAGATGTTAATACATCCGAATCTATTCTTTCAATTGAGGCATCAGGGAATAATTTTTTAGAAACGGCTTCAATTCTTTGAATTCCCGTACCTGACATTTGAAGTTCGGGCGAACCGCATTTAGGGCATAATTCGGGTAGTTTTATTGAAGTATTGCACCAGTGGCATTTCAGCATTTTTTCGGAAGCGTGGTATACCATAGGAATATCGCAGTTTGCGCATTTTATAACCTCTCCGCATGTTTTACATTGAACACTTGTATAAAATCCCCGTCTGTTCATAAGCAATATTGTCTGCTTTTTATTTTTTAGAGTTTCCTTTATTTCATTGATGAGGGTATTAGAGAATATACTTCTTGATTCTCTGTAAAATTCTTCTCTCATATCTATGACTGTAATTTTTGCAAGGTTTACATTGTTAAAACGGTTATTTAAAGTTATAAGATTATCGGTTGAAACAGCTTTAAAATATGAACCTATATCAGGGGTTGCACTGCCTTTTATTAAAGAAGCATTGTTTATTTCACAGATTTTTTCTGCTGCACATCTTGCATCATATCTTGGAGACGGCGAAGTTTGTTTATATGTGTTTTCGTGTTCTTCATCGATGATAACAAGTCCTATATTATTTAATGGTGCAAATACGGCAGAACGGGCGCCTATTATAATTCTTATTTTGTTATCTCTTAATTTATTCCAAACATCAAATTTTTCGCCCTCTGATATACTGCTGTGCCAAATTGCAATATCGTCAGGGTTAAATCTTTTTATTAAACGCAAAGTTAGTTGTGATGCAAGTGCAATTTCAGGAGCAAGAAAAAGTACATTTTTACCTTCATCTAATACCTTTTTTATGGCTCTGAAATAAATTTCAGTTTTTCCTGAGCCTGTAATTCCGTTTAACAAAATAGGCATTGTTTGATGTTCGTCTATTTTTTTTGAAATTATGTCATAAGCTTTTTGCTGTTCTTCCGATAGCGGAGGAAATTCATCTCTGTCTGTATTTTTAAATATTGATAACGGATTTCTGTAAATTGGTTTTTCAATAATATCAATATTGCCTTGCTCTTTTAATTTTAAGATAGTGGGTCTTGTAGTTTTTATGTTTTTTTCAAAATCTATTAATGGAGTTTCTTTTAATTCTTCAAGTTTTTCAAGTATTTTTAACTGTCTTAAAGAAGCATTTTCTTTAGATTTATAAATAATATATTTTTCTTTTCTTTCTTTTTGAGTTTTACCTGAATTTTCTTTTAAAAATTTCATGGGAACGGCTGCTTGAAGAACCGCATTAATATCACAGCAGTAATAATTTGCAATCCAATCAAGAAGTTTAAGATAATCAAGCGAAAAAACGGAGCGTCTGTCTATTATCTTCATAATTTCTTTAGCTTTAATACCTTCTTCAAGGTAATCGGAAAATCCTGTAACAAAAGCAATAATACTTTGTTTTCTTCTTCCGAACGGCACTAAAACAGCCTGCCCGATTTTAATTTTGGGTTTTATATGTTCAGGAATTAAATAAGAAAATGTTCTTGTTCCCAAATTTTTAACATCAACAAGACACAGGGCATACTTATTTGATATGCCCTGAAAAAAATCCTGTCGATTTATTTTTATATCGTTTGCCATTGATTTTATTCTGCTTCAACCGTTAATAATTCCTGCATTGCTTCTTCAACGGCGTCTTTTAATGTTGTCAGATTATCGGGTGATACGGTTACGCCTTTTTTTGTAGGGAGCCAGGTTCCGCCGTCATCGGTTGTATAGAAAATTCTTAAATCAAGATATTTTTTTTCTTTATATGTGTTAATGCTTATTTGTAATTGTTCTGTTGCTGTTCTTGGAATTGTTGCCAATATTTTTGCTTCTTCTGCCATATTTTTGCCTCTTTCTATATATTTAATGTCTGTTTATAATCAGGAATTTCAAATGTTCTTGTATCCATGTCTTTATTTGTAAATTCTAAGTATTTTTCCATAGATTTTTCTTTAGCTTTATTGTAATAATCTTTGGGTATTAAGGCAATATATTCTTCATTTAAATTACCTGAATAATTTCCCGTGATTTGTGCATATTTTGAAATATCTTCTCTGTTATTTCCGGCTCCGTATGCTTTTGTTTTAGCATCGGTTCCAGAAGGTCTTATTTCAATGAACTTATCCGTAAATTGTAAAAAAGTACCGTCGCCAACGAATTTTATATTAATTAAATTATCAAAATTCAAAGTTTTAAATGTTGATTTAAGTATGGATTTAACCTGATTTAAAGTAATAATTTTATCAAATTCAGCAAGTGCAAGCGTTAAATAGAATAAATCATTTTTAGTTCTCTTTGCTTCGCCGTCTTTTTTTGCCTGAGTTAATTTTTCTATGTCAGGCTCTGATTCATTATAATATGCAATGTCTTCCCGTACATCATATTTGGAAATAATTTTATTTTGTTCAAAAATTTCCTCAAGTGCTTTAGATAGAGTTTTTTCTTGTTGTTCAAGCTTAGCAGCTAAAGCAGAAGCTATAATTATAGCCTCCGATGCGCTTTTTTCTCTCATTGCAATTGCAACTCTGCCTGCTTTTGATTTAATAAGCTCCTCACTGCCGATAATCATACCGCCTGACTCTTCTCCGCCGAAAATCATTCTCGGATTTTTGCCTAAATTTATGTCATTACCTAATACATCAGTGATTATAACGTCATTTTCAGGGTTATCAAGAATCTGCTTTTCAACTTTTTTCATTATATTTGCAATTTCTTTAAAACCGACAGGAACGTTAACAACTTTTACATTGTTAAATTCAGCCCATTCATCCCATGATTTTGCGGAAGCGGTTGTTTTTATGATAAATCTCGGATGATTGTTCCATTTATTTGCAGATTTTAATTGTTTTGCCCAAAAATCCATAATCAGCAGAAAAGCCTGATTTGCACTGTATATACATAGTATTCTGTTACTATCCAGTTCTGTATGGTTTATGCCTGTTTCATTTAAAAAATCTGATGATTTTTTATCTTCTATTTGACATACCGTTAAGCGGTCGTGGTCGGGGTCTGTAATAAGGACAACCGTGCCGATTGGATATTTAGTTAATTTTTCCTTGTAATTTAATGTATCAATAACGGGGAAAAATATTGTTCCGTCTTGTTTTTTCGACAAAACAGCCGCATCTACCGAATAATCATAAAAACATTTATTCCCTTTCGGGTCAGTATCATATTTGCCAATACCGTGGAAAAACGGGTCTTCTTCCGTATTCAGCCAATCAAATTTATCAGATATATTCAAGGACGCTAAAATTTTGCTAAGAGTTTTATATGCGCTGCCGCCTACATTTTCAATTATAATTTTTTCTTTTATTCCTTGAATTAATTCAATATTTTCTTTATTTGCAACGCCTTGTTCCAAATATTCTTTATATAGGTCGATACCGTTATTAATTGTTTTCATAAAGCTTTCATTTATAAGTTCATCGTCTGATTTTGCGATTTTAATCTCATAACTGCTTTTTTCTTTTGTTTCTTTAAATATTTCTTTTATTTTGTTAACAAATTCCATGGATTCTTCGGGCAAATATTGGCTTCCTTGCGAATTTAAGTCCTTTGTCGCATTTTTAACGCTTATTCCGTGGCTTGAAGTAATATATTCGCCGCCTAATAAATCAAGTTTAAAAGCTAGGAAGGAAGCAAGCCAAATAGGCATAGTCTGCCTTTGGTAAGTAGTTAATGTTTCAATCCCTTGCGCTGCTTGAATGCGGGCTATTAAATCCAAGAATTTATCGGAATTATATCTTACTTCTCGTCCTGCAAGTTTCAAAAGTTTTTTATCTTTGTATTTACCTTTTGCAACAAGAGCTTTTGCGTATGTAGCAAGCATTATCCCCATTATATTTATGGGAAATCTTACATCATAAGGATATAATATGTTTTGAGGACCTCTTATTCCTGCTGTTGATACGGCTGCTTCTTTTTCGTAATTTTTAAGCCAGTTGTCAAGATTTAATCCTTCAGGATTTGTATTTTCATCATATGCTAAAAGATGTTCTTTCTTTAATGTAAAAACAAATTCATTTTTATTATCTATATCTATATATTTATTTTTTTTAATGTAATCGGGGGTATTTTTTTCTACCGATTTATACAATTCTTCTTCTAATGTCCGGCTGTCCATACT
>JAJQHF010000014.1 GCA_021199975.1 Candidatus Gastranaerophilales bacterium | reverse complement strand
GCTTACAGAAGTAAGCATTTTTTGTATTTTGTAAAATCCTTCTTATTTATTGTCAATTTTTAAAATATAAATTTTTTTATATATACAATTACTAATATAAGTATGACAAATAAAATGAATAAGATTTTTAATATAGGTAATATTACAGGCTGCATACAGACAAATAAACAAGAAACAAAAACTTCAAATAATTACTTGAGAAGACCGATATGTGATGAAGTAATTTTAGATAAAAAATCAAATCAAACGCCTAAGTCGTTTGGAGGCAGGCTGGCAAGTTTTATTATATCTAATTTATATGGTCATTCTGCTGTCGTTTCTAAGCCGCAGCAAGAATGTTCTTCGACAGTTTCAGAAGATAATGAAGGATGTGTAAATACAGAATTAAACAGCGGCATTGAAAAAACACAAGATGAAGAAGTTAACTCCGTTGAACCGCTAACAGAAAAAGAAAGATTAGAAATTCTTAAATCATTAAATCTGACAGATGATTATAAATCAATAGCAAAAAGTCTTGAAAAATATGACGATGATACATTCCTAAGAACTGTTGAATTAATAAAAAATAATGGTGAATGCAGCAGACATTCAGATTATTCAAAAATTCAAGATTTAAATCAAGAACAATTTGAAAAAGCAAAGAAATTTTTAGGAGCCGGAAAAAATTCTTTTAATATTCCTTATGCTTGTGATTTTGCACAATTAGAGGAAGATAAATACGAAAAATTATTAAAATTCAGAGCTTCAGGCGGAGGCATAACCGGGTATAATGCGCAAGAATTATATAGTCTAAATGATGCCCAATTTGAAAAATCATTAACTTTGGTTCCATATTTATATTCAGATGAATGGATTACACCTATAGTAAAAGGTGATGATAATTATTATTATGAGAATACAAAAAATATGCTTGAATCACCGGTTTTTGAGAAATTAGGTAATTATCAGGCTAAATACAAATTTATTTCTCAAACATGTAATCAAGATGAACAATCAGTAAAATCATTAATGGAGCTTATTAAAAACGGATATAGAGTAACAAAAGACGAATATCTGTTCGACCGAAGCATGGAAGAAATTAAGAATATGACTGAAACTCAACGTAATCGAGCTGTTGAGGTAACAAGTAAATCACTTGCTTCTGAATTGGCAACTATATGCAGAATGGCAAAGCTTGAAGATGATGAGTATCAACGTGCCGTGGAATTAAGAAAATTAAATATTGAAGAAAATGAAGCCTGCCGGTTTTCTCAATATGATGAAAAAACTTATTCAAGAATTATAGAACTAATAAATAAAGGGATTAATCCAAATTCAATTTCTTGGGGAATTGAAGATTTATCAGATGAAGAATATGAAAAAATCACTAAAGCCGTTGATGCCGGAGTGAAAAAATTCTATGAGGCAGAAGCATTGCTTAAAGAAGATGATGTAACATTCTCAAGAGCATTGGAAATGGCTTCATATAATGTTCCGGGTTATAATGTTGTTCAAGGCTGCAAATTGAGTGATTATAAACATGAAATTGAAAAATTAAAAGTTTTATCTTCTAAGTTAAATTTTGAAAAATCAAATGACAGTACGGAGGAATTACCTCAGATATCGGAAGAAGAAAAAGCGGATATTGTTAAATTACTAAATCAGCAAGATGTATATGTTAATAATAATATGTCTACAGGACAACTTGCATATGATTGGAAAAGAAAATATATAACAGGCGTTAATGCTCTTCCTAATAAATATGTAAATAAGTTATTGCCGTATGCTTGTTCTAAATATAAGAGTTCCGATTGCAAACCGCTTGCAAGATGGATGTATATTAATGATTTAGATGATTTTATCAGTAAATTTCCAAAGGAAGGTGAAATATATCAAACTCCAAGAATTCAATCGTTTGCAAAAACTCAAATGGGAGCAGAACAATATAGGGGCAACAATTTCAGCGACACAAACACCGATAAAAATGTAAAATTCATTGTTTATCCAAAATCCGAAATGACACAGGCTTATGATACCGGCGAAGGAAAATACGGCTGTGATGAAGCAATATATAAAGCAGATCAGAAATTTAAGGTTTTATATAAGGAAACCCAAGACTTAAAAACGCATAAACTTTACACCATTTATATGCAGGAAGTATAATTTTCCTAATATTTAATCATCCGGAGAAAAGTTGCTTTTTAAAAAGAAACAAGCTTTCTTATTCATTCCTTTTTGTTGTAAAATTATAACTATGAGTTAGTAAAAGGAATATAATATGTCAGCACCGTTAACAGGAAATGAAATAAGAAAAGCATTTATAGAGTTTTTTAGAGATAAACATCAGTCAACAGAGGTGGAGAGTTCAAGTTTAGTGCCTGATAATCCTACGGTATTATTGACAACGGCGGGAATGCTGCAATTTCTTCCTTATTATTTAGGTTTGGAGAAACCGCCTTATAATCCGCCAAGAGCAGTATCATGCCAAAAATGCGCAAGAGCGGGCGGTAAAGATTCCGATATAGAAAATGTGGGAAGAACTCCAAGACATCATACGTTTTTTGAAATGCTCGGAAATTTTGCTTTCGGCGATTACTACAAAAAAGATGTTATTCCCTGGAGCTGGGATTTTGTTACAAATTATTTAAAGCTCGACCCTAAAAGACTTTGGATAACTATTTATGAAAAAGATGATGAAGCCTTTGAAATATGGACTAAAGATGTTGGTATTGCACCTGAACGAGTTATAAGAAAAGGTAAAAAAGATAACTTCTGGGGACCTCCGGGGGCAACAGGTTCATGCGGTCCTTGCAGTGAAATACATTATGATTTGGGCGAACACCTAAAATGCAGTGATGATTGTTCTATTGCAACATGTGAATGCGACAGATGGGTCGAAATTTGGAACCTTGTTTTTACGGAATTATTTCAGGATGAAGAAGGTAATTTTTCTCCTTTAGAAAAGAAAAATGTTGATACCGGCATGGGATTAGAACGTATTGCAATGGTTGTTCAAGGCAAAGAATCAACTTTTGAAACAGATTTATTATATCCTATTCTTCAAAAAGTTTCCGATATGTCTAAGGTTCCTTATAAACAAAGCAAAAAAACGGATATCTCTTTGCGAATTATAACAGACCATGCAAGATGCGTTACTTTTATGATTAATGACGGAGTTACCCCGGGTAACGAAGGTAGAAGCTATGTTTTAAGAATGATTTTAAGACGTGCTTTAAGGCATGGCAAATTATTGGGACTTGAACTCCCGTTTTTAAGCGAGATTGTTGATACCGTCATAAATCAGTATAAAGAAACATACCCTGATTTATTGAAAAATTCGGATAAAATCAAATCTATAATAAAAACGGAAGAAGAAAGATTTAAAATAACACTGGATAGAGGGTATAAACTTCTTGAAGAATTAATGCAAAATTCTAAACAAATAGACGGAGAAAACGCATTTAAGCTTTATGATACTTTTGGTTTTCCGTTGGAGCTTACAATAGAAATTGCCGCTGAAAAAGGTGTAAGCGTTGATACTGACGGTTTTAACGAAGAGATGAAAAAGCAAAAAGAAAAAGCAAAAGCAGCCGCACATAAAATAAGTTTAACGGATGATTTGGTTTATGTTGAGGTAGAAAATAAATTTGGTTCTACTGAATTTTTAGGATATGAAAAAACACAGGCGGACGCAAAAATTATTGCCATAATTGAAGCCGGTGATTTTGTTGATATTATGCTTGATAAAACTCCTTTTTATGCCGAATCAGGCGGACAAGTGGGTGATACGGGTATAATTGAAGGCAAAGATTTTAAAGCTGAAGTGTTAAATACATTTAAAGTTAATAAGCTTTTTGTACATCGTGTTCAGATAATTAACGGCGAAGCCAAAACAGGAGATACCGTAAAAGCTGAAATTGACAAGGACAAAAGAAAAAACACCGCAATCCATCATTCAAATGCGCATTTAATACAAGCCGCATTAAGAAAGGTGTTAGGCGAAGAAGTACATCAGGCAGGTTCTTTTGTTGAAGAGAACAGAACACGTTTTGACTTTACTTTCCAAAGAGCAATGACAAAAGAAGAAATTCAAGAAGTTGAAAGTATTATAAATAACTGGATTTCGCAGGATATTCAACAAAATACCGAGATTATGAATATTGAAATGGCTAAAAAGTCAGGCGCTATGGCTTTATTTGGCGAAAAATACGACGATGATGTAAGAGTTGTAAAGTTCGGTAATGTATCAGCAGAATTGTGCGGCGGAACACATTGCAGTTCTACGGGTAAAATTCGTTTAACAAAGATTGTATCAGAAAGTGCAGTTGCGGCAGGAATAAGAAGAATAGAAGCTGTTTGCGGCGATACGGCTTTTAAATTCTTAAACGAAAAAGCGGAAATAGTTGATAAAATGGCTCATGCTTTTAAATCACCTGTAAATGAACTCGGAGAGCGTATTTTAAAGCTTGCGGTTGATAATAAAAATCTTCAAATAGAAATTGACAATTTAAAAGCGGAACAGGCGAAAACTAAATTTCAATCATTTATATCAAAAGCGCAGGAGATTGAAGGCGGAAAGTTATTTATTTCCGAAACGGAAGCATTTCCAGCACATCTTATTAAGCTCGGAAGTGAAATGCTTGCTTCTAAATTGGGTGAAAGTATTGTCGTACTTGCGTCTGTGGATGAAGATAAAATTACTTATGTTGTAAAAGTAAGTGATTCTTTTGTCAAGAAAGGAATTAATGCAGGTGCTATAGTAGGTAGACTTGCAGCAGCAACAGGAGGAAAAGGCGGCGGACGTCCTCAATTTGCACAGGGTGCGGGCAAAGATAAATCTAAACTCTCTGCTGCACTTTTAGACTTAGAAAAAGAACTTAAAAATTAAAGATTGACACAAAGAAGCAATATATATGCTTTACGACTCCATTGTTTTTACATAGCTAAAAACACAGGAGGAGTAAAGCATATATATTGTTTCTTTGAAGTTTTTTAAATTTAATTAAATCTTACTTTTGTTAAATCAGCTTTACGGATTCTGATATTTTGAGGAGTTATTTCCAAAAGCTCATCATCACTGATATATTCCATACAATCTTCGAGCGACATTTTTCGTGACGCTTGAAGTGTAACCATAACATCAGCGGTTGCACTTCTCATATTTGTAAGTTTTTTGGTTTTACATACATTAATTTCAATATCTTGAGGTCTGTTGTGTTCGCCGACAACCATGCCTCTATATACTTTTGTTTTAGGAGTTAAGAAAAAGACACCCCTATCCTCAAATTGAGCTAACGCATAAGGAATTGCTTCACCCTGTTCATGAGAAACAAGAGAACCGTTTCTTTGTTTTGAAATATCACCGGCATAAGGCTTATAAGAATCAAAAATATGGTTCATAATACCTTCACCTCTAGTCATTCTTATAAATTCACCTCTGAAACCAATAAGACCTCTTGCGGGAATTATGAAATTTAATAGAGTTCTGCCTTTAGCGTTTTGCATGTGAACCATTTCTCCTTTACGGTTAGATAGCTTTTCAATGCAAGCACCCGCACAGTTTTCAGGTACATCCACAATTAAATTTTCAAAAGGTTCCATTAATTCGCCGTTTACTTTTTTTGTAATAACCTCAGGTTTTGATACCTGAAATTCATAGCCTTCTCTTCTCATAGTTTCAATTAAGATACTTAAATGCAGTTCTCCTCTGCCTGAAACTCTGAAACTTTCCGTAGTATCCATATCTTCTACACGCAAACTTACATTTTTTTCGAGTTCGTCGTAAAGTCTTTTTCTAACCTGTCTTGAAGTAACAAATTTACCTTCCTGACCTGCAAAAGGGCTGTCATTAACGGAAAAAATCATTTGAAGTGTGGGTTCATCCACTTTTATTAACGGAAGTGCTTCACTGCAATCTGTTTCCGTAATGGTTTCACCTATATGAATATCATCAAATCCCGTTATAGCAACAATGTCGCCTGCAAAAGCCTCTTGAGTTTCAACTCTTCCTAAGTCTTCAAAAACGTATAATTTAACAATTTTGCCTTTTTGAATACTTCCGTCAGCTTTAATTAAATTTACTTGTTGTTGTGATTTTATAGTACCGTTTAAAATTCGTCCGATTGCAATTCTGCCGACATAGTCGTTATAATCAAGCGTTGTTGCCTGAAATTGAAGTGTTTTATTTTTATCACCCGAGGGATGTTTTATTTTTTCTATAATACAATCCAAAAGAGGTTCTAATGTAGTTGATTCATCTTCGATATTCTTTTTTGCAAAACCTAAAAGTCCGTTAGCATAGACGTAAGGGAAATCTATTAATTCTTCATTGTCGGTTAATTCGGTAAACAAATCAAAAACCTTATCCACAGCGCCGTCGGGGTCTGCACCTGTTTTATCGATTTTATTTATAACAACAATAATTTTTATACCGAGTTCAAGCGCCTTAGAAAGAACAAACCTTGTCTGCGGCATAGGACCTTCAGCCGCATCAACAATTAGAAGTGCGCCGTCAACCATACCTAAAACACGTTCAACCTCTCCGCCAAAATCAGCGTGCCCCGGAGTGTCAACGATATTTATTTTATAGCCTTTATAGTTAACTGATACATTTTTTGAAAGAATAGTAATTCCTCTTTCTCTCTCTAAATCATTTGAGTCTAATACTCGTTCTTGTACCTGTTGATTATCTCTAAATACGCCTGTTTGTTTTAATATACTGTCAACAAGCGTTGTTTTACCGTGGTCTACGTGTGCAATAATTGCCACGTTTCTTATTTTCGTGTTATCCATTATTAATGTTTCCTAATCTTTTAAGTGTATATTACATTTATATTTTATTATAAACATTTATATAAAACACCTGAAATAAAAATTTGACATATTTAATATAATAGCAAAGATAAAATTAATTTATTATAAAAGTATGTATTTCTTTTTTAACCTCTGTTTTTTTGTCTTATTTATTTTTTCTCTGAAATTCTTTATTAACAGTTAATTGTATTATGATTTAATCATGATAATTTTGCATTTTTGAATGCCGGCAAATTATATGAC
>JAJQHF010000037.1:228-7113 GCA_021199975.1 Candidatus Gastranaerophilales bacterium | reverse complement strand
ATATATACCTGTGATATATTTACAAAAACAAAAAAAAGAACTATTATAAATAAACTTTCGAGTTTAATAAATATTCATGCAAAAAATTTAAGCCGAAGCATTGGGGTATGTTACTTAAAATAAGTGTACATTGGAGGAGATTTATGGATAAAATTGTAAAAAGAGATGGGGCAATAGTATCTTTTGACGCAAAAAAAATCGAAGCTGCTATATTAAAAGCTGCAAAAGTAACTAAAGAATTTGGTGAAAAAGAAGCTGCCAGAATTACAAATAAAGTGGTTCTTATGGCTCAGGAAATTGCAAATAAAAAAGAATCAAATCTTAAAGCGCCGACGGTTGAAGAAGTGCAGGATGCAGTTGAGCTTGCTTTATATTCTTTCGGCTATACTCAAACGGCAAAAACATATATACTTTACCGTGAACAAAGGAAAAGAATCAGAGATTTTGCTTCAGGTTTAAATAATGACATGGTTGACGATTACCTAAAACAGCTGGATTGGCAGGTTAACGAAAATTCCAATATGTCATACTCTATTCAGGGTTTAAATAATTATATTGCTTCAAATATAAGTAAAAATTACTGGTTAAATAAAATATACCCGGAAGATATTAAAAATGCTCATATAAACGGTGATATTCATATTCATGATTTAAATATCATTTCAGTGTATTGTGTAGGCTGGGATTTAAAAGACCTTTTGCTTGAAGGTTTCAAAGGAGTCAAAGGAAAAGTATCAAGTTCACCTGCAAAACATTTTAGAACTGCTTTAGGTCAAATGGTAAATTTCTTATATACAATGCAGGGCGAAAGTGCGGGGGCGCAGGCTTTTTCAAATTTTGATACTCTTTTAGCACCGTTCATAAGATATGACGGATTAAATTATAATCAGGTAAAACAGGCGCTTCAAGAATTTGTATTTAATATGAATGTGCCTACCCGTGTAGGATTTCAAACACCGTTTTCAAATATAACAATGGATATGATTGTTCCTAGTTATTATGCTGATCAGCCTGTTATAATCGGCGGAGAATATAAAGAAGAAACTTATTCTCAGTTCCAAAGAGAAATGGATATGATAAATAAAGCATTCTTTGAAGTTATGATGGCAGGTGACTCTCAAGGCAGAGTATTTACATTCCCTATACCAACGTATAACATAACAAAAGATTTTGACTGGGATAATCCAAACCTTGAAGGGTTATGGGAAATGACAGCAAAATACGGAATACCGTACTTCTCTAATTTCATTAATTCGGATATGAAACCCGAAGATGCCCGTTCTATGTGCTGCAGATTAAGAATTGATAACAGAGAACTTGCATACAGAGGAGGCGGACTTTTCGGCTCTAATCCTTTAACAGGTTCTATTGGTGTTGTAACTATGAATTTGCCGAGAATTGCATATTTAGCAAAAGATAAAAATGAGTTTTTATCCATGCTTGCAGACAGAATGGAAACAGCAAAAAATTCTCTTGAAATAAAGAGAAAACTTCTTGAAAAACTAACAGATGATGGTTTATATCCTTATACAAAATTTTATTTAAGAGATATAAAAGCAAGATTTGGGGTATATTGGAAAAATCATTTCTCCACAATCGGTCTTATTGGTATGAATGAAGCCTGCTTAAATTTATTCGGTAAAGGACTTGACTCGGAAGAAGGTCAGGAATTTTCTCTCGGAGTAATGGATTTTATGAGAGGCAAAATAAGAGAGTATCAATTAGAAACAGGAAACAACTATAATTTAGAGGCTACGCCGGCAGAAGGTACAAGCTACAGACTTGCGAAACTGGATAAGAGAAACACACCAAGAATTATATGTGCAAATGAAGAAGCCTATGACAGAGGTGCAGACCCTTATTATTCCAATTCAACACATCTGCCCGTAAATTATACGGATGATATTTTTGAACTGCTCGATTTGCAGGATGAATTGCAGACGAAATACACAGGCGGCACTGTTGTTCATATATTTGCCGGAGAAAGACTATCAAATACAAAAGCAATGAAAAATCTGGTTAAAAAAGTTTGTTCAAATTACAGACTTCCTTACTTTACTTTTTCTCCGACATTTAGTATTTGTGAAAATCATGGCTATATATCAGGTGAACATTTCACATGCCCCGAATGCGGAAGCGAATGTGAAGTTTATTCTAGAATTGTAGGTTATATAAGACCTGTAAAACAGTGGAATAAAGGTAAACAAGCTGAATTTAAATTAAGAACAACTTTTGTTATTGATGAAAAGAAGTGCGAATGCAATTTGTAATAGGAGGCATTAAAAAGTCCTCCCTTCTTGATTATCCTGATAAAATCAGTGCAATAGTTTTTACTCAAGGCTGCAATTTTAACTGCGGTTACTGTCATAATCCCGATTTATTAAAAACAAAATCAAAGAAGGACATCTTTAATTCGGATGCCTTCTTTGATTTTTTAAAAAAGAGACATGGAAAGCTTGACGGAGTTGTAATTACAGGCGGTGAATGTACATTGCAAAAAGATTTAAAATTTTTTATTGAAAAAATTAAGGAATTAAATTTTCTTGTAAAATTGGATACGAACGGGTACAAACCTGAAGTTATAAAAGAATTACTAACGGATAACCTGATTGATTATATTGCAATGGATATAAAAGCACCTTTGGAAAAATATTCCTTGGTAACAAATACAATAACAGATACATCTAAAATAAAAGAAAGTATTAATTTAATAATGCAATCAAGTATTGATTACGAATTTAGGACAACAATACTGCCTTCACTTCTTCAATATAATGATTTTGAAAAAATTGCTAATCTTATAAAAGGAGCAAAAAAATACTATCTGCAAAAATTTATTGTTCAATCCGAAATAAATGACCCTTCATTAAAGCAAGAAAGAAATTATACGGAAGAAGAGCTAATAAAAATTATAAATTTACTCAAAAAATATATACAAACAGCAGAAATAAGATGATTATATTTCAATTGAATTTAGCTGGCAAAAAGTTTTAAATTCAGAGCGTACTCTAAGCGCAATTTCTTTCATATTCGCCAATTTTAATTCTTTTGACAATAATAATGCTTTATTATACATATCCCCCGTCAGTTTTATGTATTCGGAAGAATAACTGTTATTAACCTTCATAAATTCTTCCATATATTCTCCGTATGCAATATACAGCTCAATCAGCTGATATTTTAAGTCAAACTGCTTTGTAATCATAACGGATTTTTCCAAATACATTTTAGCTGCGGTTAAATCTCCTTTTCTTAAATATATTTCGGCAAGGAATTTTTGGAAATAAATTATAAATAAATAATTGTTTATTTTAGGACTCTGCGCTATTTCAAGAGATTTAACCGCCGTATTTAAGGCTTTTTCAATATCTCCCATATCAATAGACAATTTAACAATTAAAGCCCAGGATAGCAAAGCACCTATTGCCACTTTTTCTTTTGCAAAATATGTAATCTCTTCATTAAATATTTCAACCGCTTTTATTGTATTTCCTTCTTTTTTCAACACATATCCCAATATAAGTTTGATTATATTTTTAATAAAATGTTCATTAATATTATTTGTAAAGGCTGCCAATTCAAACAAATCAACTTTTAAATCATTATTCTGTCCGAGTAATACTCTGTTTATAATATTAATAAGATTCCATTCCGCCAATATATCGTTTTCCATATTCTTATTTTTATAAGAAGCGGCTGCCGCATTTAAAATTTCATTTGATTTATTAATATCTCCCAATACTGTTTTGGAAAAAGCCTCAATAATATTTACAGCTGTTAGATAATATGTTTTATCTGATATTAAATTATTTTTTTCAATATATAATCTGATATCTTCAATAACTTTTAAAACAAGGTTATTCCCCTGCTGCGCATAAGCTTTTGCAAGTACCAGTTTGGTATTCAATAATGAATATATAATTATGGTTTTATAAGAAGTTTCAAGTTTTTTTGAATTTAATTCTTTTTCGAGTACGGGAATAATCTCCTCATTTGCCATATTAATAATCTGTTCGCTGTTGCCTATATTTAATAAAGCTTTTAATTTTCTTGTTTTAATAAGAGCTATATCAAGTTCAGATACAGAAACATCCGTATATTCAAAAGATTTTATAACAGCATCAACAGCTTCGGCGGCACCGAAATAATTTCCCGTTAAATAACAGCTTTTAATAAAATAAGCCGAAACATCAAGTATTCTTCTTACATTTGAGTCTTTTATGTCAGAATCCAATACGTTTGATAAGTAAGTAATGGCTTCTTTCGGCGATTTTTTCCAAAGAAGTTTACCTATTTCTTCATAAATTTGCTTTTTAATTTCCTCTGAATCAGCAATATCTTGTTTATCTAAAATTTTTAAACACTGTTTCTGCGCTATTATATATAAATTCGTATCTCCTAATTTTGCCGTAAGACTTGCCGTATTTTGCCAAATTAAAAAAGCTTCGTTATTAGAAAGCGCCTCGGAACAGGAAATTAATTTTTGTAAGTTGCTGGAAAGAATAAGCGGTTTTAATGCAGAATAAAGTCTTTGCGAATTTTCTTTATACAATAAATCAGATTTTGCCTCCTGATATATTAATTTCCAAAGAGTTAAACTTTTAAATTCACAAGTATATTTATCTACCTGTTGTATAAATAATTCTTGGATTAAATAATTAATTATGCTTTCCGCTTTATTAGCAGGCATTGCGACAGATAAACTTAATACAGCCGTTGAGAAACGATATCCCATAACAGCAGCCATAAACAGAACATTTCTTGCCGGAGGAGTCAAAGAATTAATTCTTAGTTTAATTAATTCTTCAAATGAAGCAGGAGAAACTTCGGGTTTATTTTCTTCTTTTATCTCTATTTTATTATTATCAACCGATATATAGCCTATATCAAACAGAAAAGCAGCTTCCTGTTCCATTCTTATTGCATTTCCGTCTGATTTGGCAGTTAGTTCTTCAAGGTAATCAGCATCTATAATTTCATTAATATTTATTGAAATACTTCTGCTTACGGCTTTAATTAAATCTTCTTTTTGGAATTTTTTAATTAATATAGTTTCAAAAATCTTTTCTTCTGCATTTGAAAGGTCAAAATAACTCTGAATAGATTTATTTTCCTGATATGCAGCTAAAAGTTTTAATCTGTTGTTAAAAAATCCTTTTTTAAGCAGATAAACAATGAAATCATAAGAAGCACCATCTAACAACTCAAAATTGTCAATTGCAATTATTACATTATTATTTACAAGAAAGGATTTTAATACTTTTTCAAGTATATGAAACATTTGATTTTTATTTTCCAAAATATTTGCAAATATATCTTTTTGTGAGGGGTAAAAAATATTTAAAAACAGTCTTAATTCACTTTTATCCAGGAAGCCAAACATTTTTGCGAAGGAGCTTTTTTCAAAATCTTTTATAAAAGCTTCCGTACTTTTAACAAAAGGCGGAAAGCCCATCATTCTTAAAAAAGCATCTTGGAAAAATCCAAAACTTGTTATCTGAACCAGTGGAGTACAACTGCCATATACGGAAATAAAACCTTTTCCCGATAAATAACCGTTTACTTGATTTAAAACAGCAGTTTTTCCGCAGCCTTCGGCACCGTTTACGGCAATAATATGTTTAGTCAGCGAGGTTTTAACAAGATTAATTATTTTAAGCACAGCTTCGGATTGAATTTCAAAATTTAAATTTTCTTCTTCGTTTTTTTCTTCATCTTCCTGTTCCTGCTCGTTAAAGAAATCCTCTTCTGTCTTTTCATCCGTTTCCTGTTCCGCTGGGTTTGTTATTATAACCTCTTGTAATTCAGGAATATTATCATTATTTTCATTCAACAAACAATTGTCTTCTTGTTCTTCAGGTTTATTATTTACCTGCGGTTCGGAATAATTTTCATAAGAACCTGATAAATCAGTATTTCCTGCATTATTATTTATATCTGTTTCGTCTTTTGCCGAAATATTAAACAACTGTTTATTTTCCAAATCTTTATCGGGATTGCAGACAGGAGCTTCTTCTAATTGAGAAGCCTCTGGTATTTGCAGGTCTTCATTATTTTTTTCTTCCGCACAAGGTTCTTCACCATTAAAGATTTCATTTAAAACAGAAGCCGTATTATCAGCACTAAATGCTTCAACAATCGGTATTTCTTGAGATACGGAATTTTCTTTAGGAAAAGAATCCTTTTTCTTTTGATTTAATGGCATATGGCATTTTCTGCATTCTTCGGCAGAATATACATTCTTTGTTCCGCAATCAGGACAATTAATGAGCAGTTCAAAATTACAATTTGTACAACGTTCATTACCAAAATAATTTAACGTTTTACATGCGGGACAATACATTTTAACTCTTATTCCGCAATTACTGCACCTAATTGCATTATCAGGTAATTCAGCACCACATCTGCGACAAATCATAGGCACAACCTAACTTCTGCCGTTATCCAAAAAATTGCTGATTAATTTAGAAAGCTGCATTAATCTTTTACTTATTTCAGATTGCGATAAATTTAATGATTTTGCCATTTCCGTCTGTTTCATACCTTTAATATATCTTAAATAAAAAATATCTAAAAACAGCTGAGATGGAACTTCTTTATGAATTATACAAACAGCATCCGCAATTCTTTGCAGGCAATCTTTTGAAATAAGAACTTCTTCTGCTGTTTCTCTCGGGTCGGGAAAATCCAAAATAAAAGAAGGTGCCAATGGGTGCGGTTTTACTTCGGATACTGAATTAAAATCAGAAACTTTTATTTCTTTTGTTGGGGTATAGCCTTCACTTGTACGTCTTACTCTTCCTGAATTTTTTAGAACACTTAAAATTGAGGTATTAACTACTTTTGATATATAGCTTTCGATTTTTTGGATATTTGAAGATGAGT
>JAJQHF010000037.1:0-218 GCA_021199975.1 Candidatus Gastranaerophilales bacterium | reverse complement strand
GAGTTAAATATCATGTAAGATTTTTGAAAAGCTTCACTGCAAAAATCCTCGAGTAAATCTTCATTTCCACGAAAATTTTTATTTGCTTTAACGAATTTTTCTATTAATAATCTTTGTTCTTCAACTAAAAGCACAAGTATTTTTCTCTAATCTCGCTTACCCAAACAATATAATAACATAAATTACAATTTTATTACTACTTTAAGGTAATACATATC
>JAJQHF010000071.1 GCA_021199975.1 Candidatus Gastranaerophilales bacterium | reverse complement strand
ATATAAATCAGGAAAAATTTCGATACTTCTTTTTAATATTCCGTGAATATAAGCAATTGTTATACCGTAATTTGAAATAGGAACATTTTGTTTTTTAGCGGTTTTATATCGGTACATTACTTCTCTATCTTTAAGCATGCAGCTGCCGCAATGAACTATCATTTTATATTTAGATAAGTCAGTGGGAAAACCGCAGCCGGAAGAAAATTCAAAAATTAATTTTTTATCGGTATAATTTTGAATCCATTTAGGCAGTTTTACAGTTCCAATGTCGTCGCATTGACGGTGATGAGTACAGCCTTCAGATATAAGAATAGTATCATTGTCATTTAATGTTTCTAGAGCTTTAACTCCTTTTACCGCATATTCCAAAACACCTTTATATCTTGCAAAAAGTATTGAAAATGAAGTAAGAAGAATATTTGAAGGTGTTTCTTTATTAACTTTTTCAAAAGCTTGAGAATCAGTAACAACAAGCTTTGGAGTTGTGGGGCAAGAATTTAATGCTTTTGTTAATTCTGTTTCTCTTACTATTATGGAAACGGCACCCGCTTCAAGTAAATCTCTGATTACCTGCTGTTGAGGAAGTATCAGCCTTCCTTTAGGAGCGGCACTGTCAATAGGTGTAACAAGAATTACGGTATCATAGGGATTAACCAAATCTTTTATTAATTTTACTTTATTCGGACTTTCTTCATAGATTATGGCTATAAGCTCTTTAAGTTCATTTATATTGATATTTTTTAATGCGCTTACATATATTTCATTTTCTTTCTTTTGTTCGGGAATATTTATTAAGTCGGATTTATTATAAACAATAATGTATTTAATATTTTTTTCTTCAAAGGCTTCAATCAGGTGTTTATCTTGCAAACAAAGCCCCTCTTTTGCCTCTGTAATTAACAGTGCAATATCGACTTTATTTAATACTTGTTTTGTTTTTTCTATTCTGAGAAGTCCCAATTCTCCTTCATCATCAAATCCGGGGGTGTCAATTATTGTTACGGGACCAAGCGGTAACAATTCCATTGCTTTATATACGGGGTCGGTTGTTGTTCCTTTTATTTCAGAAACAATAGAAAGATTTTGATTTGTAACGGCATTTATTAAGCTTGATTTACCGGCATTTCTTTTTCCGAAAAAACCTATTTGTATTCTTTCTGAAGATGGTGTTGAATTAAGACTCATATTAAAACACTTTCTATAATTTGTTTGATAATACAATTATATTATTTTATAAAAAAAATAAAAAGAATAAAATAAATAAAAAAATATTGTATAACTCCCTTTAACAGTTTCCCTTTATATCCTCTTTAGACTATAATAAAGTTCATAGGATAGATTATGTTTCGTACAATAAATAAATATATTTATATAATTATTATAATGTTATTTAGTTTTCAATATGCAAGTGCCTCGGATAACTACATTCCGGTGAGAGTAGGAATAAGCGATACGTCATTTAAAACATATATTTTTGACAGTATCGAATTTAACGATGCAAATAATCTTAATATTTTAGATTCGGCTACGGGGTACATGCTTCCGATAAAAGAAAATTCCTCCGAAATAAGAGTAACCTCCGAAAATAATTTATTTAGAATATATGTAGATGGTGAACTTGCAGCAAGAAACTTAACCGGTCCCATTCTTGTTTCGGCAAAAGAAGGCTCATTAATTTCAATAAAAGGGTTAAAAAGAAAAGGGAAACAGGCATTATACAGAGGAGCTGTAAATCTTGTCAGAAGCAGTAAAGATGTATCTAAGTTCTCTGTAGTAAACGTATTAAGTTTAAAAAACTATTTAAGAGGAGTTGTTCCTAATGAAATGCCCGTAAAATTCGGTCTTGAAGCGCTGAAAGCACAGACTGTAGCCGCAAGAAACTATGCTGTTGCCCCGAGAGTTAAAGCATATCAAGAGTTTGATTTATGTGATTCCGTAGCATGCCAGGTATATTTTGGCGCTAATACCGAGGATGAACTGTCAGATAAAGCAATAGAACAAACAAACGGAATTATTGCATTGGATAAAGAAAATAAACCGATACTTGCCTTATATAGTTCAACGGCAGGAGGATATACAGAAAGCTATGAATTTGCATTTTCCGATCCTCAGACAAAAGAATTTCCTTCTAAAGATATTCCTTATTTAACGGCTGTTGCGGATAATGAAAAATTTGAAACACTTGAAGATAATGAAAAAGCAGAAAATTTTTACACTTCTAAACCGGAGGCTTTTGATGACTTATCGCCTTATTACAGATGGTCTAAAATTTGGACGGTCGAAGAATTGGAAAATGTTCTTGCAAAAACCATGCCTGCGCAGTCTAAAACAGGATTTATAATGCCTGCTGTTCAAAACAGTGAAGATATAGGAAAGTTGATTTCCATAAAAGCTTTAAAACGGGGAAAATCAGGTAAAATTATAAGTCTAGAAATAAAAACAGACAAAAATACATACATAGTACAAAAAGAGCTTGTAATAAGAAGATGTTTCCAAAAAGACGGCATATCTCTTCCAAGTGCAAATTTTGTAATAAATTATATAGATGCGGCAAATCCTCTCTATAAATTTTCAGGCGGCGGCTTTGGACATGGAGTCGGTTTAAGTCAATGGGGCGCAGGAAAAATGGGAAGTTTGGGCTATACCTTTGATGAAATATTACAGCATTACTATCAGGGAATAAAACTTGCCGTTATTCCAATGGATATATACAGTAATAATAAAATAACGGAAAGGTCTTTTTATACAGAGCAGGAAAAAGCCAATGTATATATAATAAATCCCGATAACATAAAAAAAATGAAAATTACAATTAATCAAAAAGAACTGGATGTAAAACTTAAAGAGGATATAAATATTACTGATATTTCAAAATATTTAATAAAAGGTGAAAACAAAATTTCATTTAAAATATTAGATGAACCCGATTATTTAAAAAAAGTAACAGTATTTACGGAAATAAAAGAGGTAAAAAATGAATAAAGATACCTCTTTGTTAAAATCTGCATGGTTAATTGCTTTCGTTATAATAATTTCAAAATTCGGAGGATTTTTAAGAGATATATGTATAGCGAATTTTTACGGTGCCGGATTGGTATCGGATGCTTATTTTTACGCTTATCAAATCCCGTCTTTAGCAATTATATTAATGGGCGGTGTAGGTGGTCCCTTTCACAGCGCAACAGTCAGCGTTTTTGCAAAGTTAGTTAATCCGAATGATAAAATACCTTCCGAAAAAGTAAATAAATTATTTAATACGTTTTTAACTTCATCATTTTTGGTGTTTTTATTTTTATCGGTAATAATATTTGTTTTCTCAGACCAAATTCTTAATTTTATAATTCATTCAAACAATACAGAGCTTATTAATCTTGCCGGCAGACATTTAAGAATAATGACTCCCGTCATATTAATAGGAGGAATTATCGGTATATACTACGGTCTTTTAATAACTTACAGATGTTTTATTTTGCCGAATATTTCACCTGTTTTAATGAGTTTAAGCATAATAATTATAATTTCACTTACGCAAGGCGGTAAATACGGAATTTCATTGGCTGTTGCAACGTCTATAGGTGCATTGCTGCAATTTATAGTTCAATTTCCCGCAATAAAAAAATTGGGATTTAAAATAAAACCGAATTTATACATTAAGAATAATCCTGAATTTAAAAATTTGATTGAGCTTGTATTTCCGGCTGCATTAAGTTCTACAATAGGACAAATATATGTATACGTAGATATGTTTTTTGCTTCTCAGCTGCAAGAAGGTGCATGGACTGCAATAGGATATGCAAACAGAGTATTTCAATTTCCGGTAGGTATTTTGGCAACAGCTTTTCTTGTGCCTTTATTTCCTATATTTTCAAAATTGGCGGGAGAAAGAAAATATGATGAAATGAAATATTATTTTCATAAAGGAGTCGGACTTTTAAATTTTGCGGCAATACCTGTTATGTTTGCAATTATTTTACTTTCGCATGATATTATTCAAATCGTTTTTCAAAGAGGCAGATTTGATTCTAATGCAACATACATGGTATCTCAAGCCTTAATATTTTTATCTTTTGCTATTATACCTTATGTTTTCAGAGATTCAGTCACTAGAATTTATTATTCCTTTAACGATTCAAAAACACCGTTTTTAGTTGCATTTTCTTCAATAGTATTAAAATTTATACTAAATGCGCTGTTTATTGAGAAATTAGGCATTGCCGCAATTACCTTATCTACATCATTTGTAACTTTATTTAATGCGGTATTATTAGGCTCTATTTTACTAAAAAAAATAAACCTCGGATACAAAATGTACTTTATAAACATGATAAAAATGTTTCTTGCCGCATTTTTAGCCTTTGCCGTAAATTATTTGTTATATAAATATTGGATAGTAAATTCCGAAAATTGGATAATTCTGTTTATAAAAACATTAATTGTGTTTATTTTATTTATTACAACATACTTTATCTTTACATCTGCAATGAAAATTGAATATGCAGGTGAATTAGCGGGAAGAGTAAAAAACTATGTTAAACAAAAAATCCTTCGTTAAAGAATTAAATAAAACTTTAAAATCGGGCGGTGTAATTTCATTTGTAACCGACACAGTATGGGGAATAGGCTGCCTTCCGAACTCTCAAAAAGGAGCTGATAAAATATATGAAATAAAAGGCAGAGATAAATCAAAACCGTTAATTTTAATGTCAAATTCAATTGACTATTTAAGACCATACGTAAAAAATATCCCTTTAAAAGCGGAAGATTTAATTAATAATTATTTCCCCGGAGCTTTAACTATAATTTTGAATAAATCTGATAAAACTCCTGATTTTATAACCTCAGGTAAAAATACCGTCGGAATAAGAGTGCCTGATAATAATTTTTTTAAAAAGCTTTGCAGTGTTATAGACGGGCATGTTCTTGCAACAACAAGTGCAAATTTATCAAATCATCCATCTTCAAAAACTTATGAACAAGCAAAAGCTTCAATAGGCAAGCTTGTTGATATTATATTTAAAGACGGCGGATTTATATGTAATGGTTTAGAATCAACCGTAATATCCGTTGAAAATGATACCATAACCATTTTGCGTCAAGGCGCTGTAAAGATTAATAATTTAACGAAATATCATCAGTCATAATTGATTTTACGGGAACTTTAATTACATCGCCTGCTGAAAATCTGTTATTTGAATAACTATAATAACCTTTATCTTCTTCTACTTCGGGGTCGCCGGATACATAAACTCTTGAAAGATTATTATATTTTCTTACGGCTCCATCTTCAATATCAAAAATATCTTTAAATATTTCTACATTAATACCATATTTAAAATTTTCATATATTTCTTCGGGAGAATTTTCATCTATTTCTTTTATCTCAAAATATACATATTTACCGTCTGTATAAACAGTAGCAATATTTTGCTGATATTCCCGCTTCTCTTTTAGGGCATTTATTTGTTCTGATATTTCTTCTCTTTCTTCATCAGAAGTTTTTGTATTATATAACTTTTCCTGTAGTGAGTCTATCTCATCTTGAATATAATCATAAGAAGAAGGAATACTTATTTCTGTTAGTTCCTCTAAATCGGTATCTTCTGTTATTCCGTTATAAGACAATATAGCTTCAGCATCAACATCATAAGTATCTGCTATTTCATAAATAGAGGAAGAATCATCATAGGGAATTGTCACTGTATTTGTATTACCAATTTGCGAAACACCTGCAATTCCGGCATTTACCATGAGAACAGATAAAACTCCGGCAGCAAAACCTCTTACAGAACCTTTGATTTTTCTTTTACCTTTTGTATTTTTATGATTATTCCCCTGTTTTTTTACTGAACTATTATGACTTGTTTTTTTTACGGGTTGTTTCTGAAATTGATCTTTTTGAGGTGTTCTTTCCAGTGTTGATTGAGGTCTGTGGTTATCATTAACCCATGAGGGAATATCAATATCATAATCTTCTTTATTACCAAATGAAACTGCTGAAATATTCATAATTAACCTTTCTGTTTTTACATTTAGAAATAATAGATATGAATATTTAAGATTGACAAAAAAAACATTAATGTTTACAAAACTTAACTTTTTTGCAAATTATTCTAAAGTTTAAATTTTTTATGCCGATAAAGAGAATGTATAGTTATATGATAGGAGTGTTCTTGTATGAGTATGAATTATGATATCAACAAATTGGTTGACATTTTAAAGGGAACAGATTTGTCCTCTTTTAAAAGTAATGGAGAAGTGAAGAATGTAAATGACACTATAGCTTTTTTTGTTGAAGACGGAAATACAGTCGCAAATGAAGATTTAATGACAAGGGATGGTTTTATTGAAGCATTATCCTCTGATAAAGCAGATTCATTATCTGAAGATGAGCTTGGGCTTATTTATGATGCTCTTGCCTCTTTAGACGGCGAAGACGGTGTAAGCGAAGATGAACTTGAATACCTTGCTAAATTAGGAGAAAATAAAGATAAGGCTAAGGCTAATGATACTATCAATGAAAATGATATTGCAGTATTTCTTGAAGAAGCTGAAGCTGCGATTGAGGATGCAGATACAGAAACAGCCGATTGCACGTGTTGTGATGATGATTGTGTATGCCATGATGAACCGGAAAATTATCACACAACAATTGAAACAATATTACAGGATGACGACAGAATTAAAACGGATGATGACGGCAATAATTATGTATTAGTTGAGGACTGGAGTACTGACAATGATGACAACAACTGCTTATCAAGGATAATAGCAAACAGCTATGATTTAGATGCAATGGGAATAGAACCTGATAGTGATGAATATGCTGCATTAGAAAAAGCTGTAATGGATGCAAATCCCGACATATATGGAACAGAAGACGGCGGCTGGCGTAATGAAGTTGGCGGAGAAGGCAGAGAAAATGCAGTTTTATATACAGGAGATAAAATAATATTACCGGATGCAGATATTCTAATATGCACATGTCAAGATGAAGCCGAAACAACGACAGACACAGGAACAGCGACTCCGTCCACTGTGACCGTAACAAATACTGATACAGTAACAAATACCGATACAGTGACAAATACTGATACAGTAACAAATACCGATACAGTAACAAATACTGATACAGTAACAAATACTGAAACTGTAACAAATACTGATACAGTAACAAATACTGATACAGTAACAAATACTGATACAGTAACAAATACTGA
>JAJQHF010000077.1 GCA_021199975.1 Candidatus Gastranaerophilales bacterium | reverse complement strand
AGAAAGAACTTTAACAGCGGCAGGTGACACCATAAAAAATGCTGAAAATTCCGAAGCTTCGAAAAAAGTATGCGAAGCTGTAAATAATTACTCTTCAAAACTTAATAAATTTGTTAATAAAAAGAGTTTAATCGGTCTTGGCATTGTCCTTGTAACAGCAGCAAGTATGCAGACTATTAACAGAACCATTACAAGAAAGCAGTTTCATGCGGAAGGTGCACCTATATATAAAGATTTTGGCAAAAAAGATACAACTCAAAAAATGGATGAAGACAAAAAGAAAAAGTTTAAGGCAAAGAAACTTGCATCTGCTGCCGGAATGTATGGCTTAGCAGCACTTTCGATGATGAAAAAGCCGTCTTTAGGCATGTTCCAAACTTCTAATATATTTCCCACAATGGATCAATGCAGATGGATTGCCGCAACTTCCTTTGCTTTCAGAATGTTAGGCGCTGAAGATGATAATGAACTTAGAGAAACAACCGTTAGAGATCTTGCTTCTTTCTCTGGATTATATTTCCTCGGTGATTATGTTAAAAAAGGTGTTGCTTCTGCATTTGAAAAAGCATCAAAAACAAAAGGCGGTGCAAAAGTATTGGGTGAAAACGTAGTTCTTCTTAACAGAAAGAAAGAAGTTGCAAAACCTATACTTAAAGAAGGTGCTTCAATGCTGGAAAAAGCAGGTTCTCAAGTTTCTTACAGGGCTAAACAATTAGGCAATTGGATTAAAAATACAGACCTTAAAACAGCTTCGGAAGTTTCAAGTACAAAAGTACGCAATTTAAGAAATCTTTGCAGGGTTGCCGATATCGCATTTTCTTTTGTTGTACTCGGTCTTTTACTTCCTAAATACAACAGAAAAGTTACGGAGAGAAAAGTAGAAGAAGCAAAAAAACAAGAAGAGCTTCAAAAATCTGCATTATTACAAACGAAACCTTTTAATAAAATTCCGGAAATTTTTAAAGAGTTAACATAATTTAAAACTTTTAAGAAAAAGCGCAAAAAATTTTTAATTGAAGTTTTGTACTATTGTTGAGTTGTTAAAAACAAAAAAATGGTATATAATAATTCAACGACGATAAAGTAAGGAGAGAAGTAAGTGGTTGACAATAGGTCTGCCGGCGCTTTGGGAATTGGCGGAGGAATAAATTTCAAGAGCGGAGATATCTCGGGTACCGCTGCTAAAACCGCAGATGACAGGGCAAGTCAGGGAACTGAATATTTTATGCAGGAAAGTGAACAAGAGGGTAAAAGTGAACCTTTTGTTGATAGAAGTATGGAATTGCGTGCCTCTTTAAATTCTCTTGCTTTGTTGAATGTTGTTTCTGTCCTGCAAAATCAAAATAAACGAAAAAATCTCCTGCTTGATGATGAAGATATGACAGAGAAAATTAAATCACAAAAAGTAGAAAAAGTTAGTAAAAAAAGTAAAAATAATAAACAAAATAAAAAGCAAAAAAAATAGAATCAGATTTTTCTGATTCTATTTTTTTGTTCTTTTATTGCTACATTGTCCATTCCGTACTATATAGTTTGCGGTTTAAATATTCTTTTTCGCTTTCGGTTTCTTCTTCATTTATTTGTTTTGAGTAACTGCGTACAGCTTCATTAACCGCTGCTTTTGCCTGAGCTTCTCTAACTTGACCTGCTGTTACAGGAAATACATAATTTGGACCGCATGTGCTGTAGAAAACAACTGTATCATCCGAAACATTGTCGGTTAAATCAACAAGCGGTTTTGGTACTTTTTATTATCACCTTTAAATGATGCTTGATTACTTTTTAAATTTGATGCCATTGAAATTGATGTTACGTTCATTTTTTCTCCTCTTTCTTTATATATAATAAACACCACAGTTATTAAACCTCAAAAAAATTTTTTTTGACAGCCTGTTTTTTGTTTTTAACATTTCTTAATATTTTTAAAAAAATAGTTATTCTGTTAATATATATTTAGAAAGAATAAAATATGTATAAAAAAGATTTTAAAAAATTAATTCTTTTAATGATAATACCGCTATTTTTTCCAAATTACGCAAGTTCTTTGGAGTTTGACGATGTTCCCCAAGGATTTTGGGCTTATGAACAAATAGATAATTTGACAAACGAAAAAATAATTAACGGTTATGCGGATAATACATTCTTGCCTGATAAGCTTGTTACAAGAGCGGAATATGCCGCAATGGTTATTAAAACTATAGGTCAGGAGAATATTACCATTGAAACAATGTATTCATTTGAAGATATTGATTCTAAACATTGGGCTTGGAATTATGTTATAAGAGCCGTTAATCTTGATATTATAAAACCTGTATCGGATAGTTATTTTTATCCTGATGATTATGTTACAAGAAGCGATGTAATAACCTTTCTCGTAAATATATTAAAGTCAGAAGATATAACAAAAAAAGAAGCAATTACCGCACTTCAAAATGCGTATGAAGATTTTGACGATATTCCCGATTGGTTTAAAGTGACGGCAGGTAAAGCGGAGGTATTAAATGTAATTGCAAAAGAACCCCCGAGAGAACATTATCTTGATTATGATAAATATGTTACAAGAGCTCAAATGGCTGTTTTTCTTAATAATTTAAAAGAAAAAATTAATTCTTATCTTCAGGAAAAAATTATAGAAGAAAAAAGTCCTAAAAAAGGCGAAGGAATAATAATTGAAAATGTAACGGCAGTTGATGATGTGGTTACTATACCGGCGAGAACTGTACTGCCAGTTATGGTTATCGGGCAGATAAGTTCAGGGGATGCACTTCCGGGGCAAATGTTTAATGCTCGTTTTGCAAATAATATTGTTGATTATGAACACAATATTCTGCTTTCAAGAGATATTGTTCTTGTCGGGAAGGTATTAAATTCAACAAAGGCCGTTAATTTTTTAAGAAACGGCGAATTAATGTTTGAACTTTCCGCAGCAAATAAAAACAACAATTTTACAAGAATTTTAGGAGTCGCCGAATATCAAGCTTATATATCGGAGTCGAATAAAGTAAAAAAAGCAGCTAAACAAATAATAAAAGGGCAGGATTTTACGGCAAAAGACGGTCAAATATTGTATATAAGACTTTTTAAACCGATGCGAGTAAATATTGTTACAGGTGAAGTTTTAGACTAAATTAATGTTTTTCCGCATTTTCTTTTTTATAAATACCCATATCTTCAAGTGCTTTTAAAAAGCTTTGTGCTGTAGCTTTTTGAACATCGGGGGGAACAACTCTTAATAATTCAACGGTTCTTGATATAACAGGGTCTTTATCATACCAACGGTTACAGACTTTGGGTCTTACCATTTCATAAAACTTATCAATAGCTTCTTTAGAAACTTTTTTTTCTATTTCCTGTAAAAAAATTTCCGCTTGAGATTTTAATTCATTCTGATAATTTTGAAGAAGATTAATTACTTCAAGCAAAACAGGATCATGATCATACCATCTTTTATAATTGTGATTCACTTAGATTTCCTTTATCTTGTGTGATAATTGCAGTATCTTCTTCAATAAATCTTTGAATATCTGCCCCTATCATTTTAAACTTATTTTCCAAAAGTTCGTAACCTCTATCTATATGATAAATATTTTCAATAATGCTTTGACCCTCAGCCATAAGTGCGGCAATAACAAGCGAGGCTCCGGCTCTTAAATCAGAGGCTTTAAGATTTGCACCCGTAAGGTTTTTTACTCCTTTAACAAGAGCATGGTTTCTCTCCTGATGAATGTCTGCTCCCATTTTACGAAGTTCGGGAACTTGCATAAATCTGTTTTCATACAGACTTTCAGTAATAATGCTTACACCTTCGGCAACCGTTGCAAGTGCCATTGCAAGAGATTGCAAATCTGTGGGAAATCCGGGGTAAGGTTGTGTAATTATATTAATAGCTTCCAATTTTCTTCTACAGCTTACTTCTATGGAGGTAGGGTCTAAAAGCTTAATATCGGCGCCCATTTTAGTTAGTTTAGAAGTGTAAAAAGTTAAATGTCCGGGAAAAATATTTCTTATAACTCCTTTTCCTTTTGTTGCAATAAAAGCTGCCATATAAGTGCCTGCTTCTATTCTGTCGGGAATAGTTGTATATTCAATAGGTTTTAAATCTTCTTGTTTAACACCGTTTATTATAATTTCAGAGGTTCCTGCGCCTGTAATGTCCGCCCCCATAACATTTAAGAAATTAGCCAAATCTACAATTTCAGGTTCTTGTGCCGCATTTTGAATTCTAGTTGAACCCTCAGCTAAAACGGAAGCCAGCATAATATTTTCGGTAGCACCGACAGAAGGTATATCAAGATAAATATCCGTGCCTGTAAGTTTTCTTGCTTTTGCGTGAACATAACCGTTTTCTATCTTAATATTTGTTCCGAGTGCTTCAAGTCCTTTAATATGGAAATCAACTTTTCTTTCTCCGATAGCACAGCCGCCGGGGAGTGCAACAATCGCTTCTTTACATCTTCCCACCAAGGCGCCTAATACAACAAAGGAAGCCCGCATTCTGCTTACCAGTTCATAGCTTGCTCTTACGCTTGTTATATTTGATGCATCAATAGTAATAGATTTTTCTTTTTTATCATATTTTGTTTTAGCGCCTAGCTGCTCTAAAACATTTAGCATTATAATTACGTCGGTTAATTCGGGAACATTATAAATTTTACTTTCGCCCTTCACTAAGAGTGCCGCAGCCATAAGTTTCAGTACTGCATTTTTTGCCCCGCTGATTAAAACTTCGCCTTTAAGCTGTTTCCCGCCTATTATCCTAATCTTTTCTGTCAAAGTCCCTCCCGTTGACATTTGAATTTTAATTATGATTCACACAAATACTATAATATCATAATATAACTTATGCGTTTAAGGTAAATAGATTAACTATTGTAAACTCATAATATTATATCATTCAAATATACTATATTCTAAGACGTTATTTCCATATAAAATATAATAGTAAGAGGATTTTGCATGAAAACGAATGAAGAATTACTAGAGGCTGCAAAAGAAGTTTCAAAAAGGGCATATTGTCCTTATTCAAAATTTGCGGTAGGAGCATGCGCTTTGTATGAAAGCGGAAATATATATTCCGGCTGTAATATTGAAAATTCAAGCTACGGTTTGTCGTTATGTGCGGAAAGAAATGCTATATCTAATGCAGTTGCAGGAGGAGAAACCTCTAAACTTGTTAAAATAGCAATATATTCGCCAAATTCTTCAAAATGTTTTCCCTGCGGTGCATGCCGGCAGTGGATACAAGAGTTTGCAGAAGGCTATAATACAGAAATTATATTAGAAAACGAGGAAAAGGGTGTGTGCTCTTATTATATAAATGATATATTGCCTTACTCTTTCAATCTGAAATAATATGATATAATACAAAAAAGAGGGAGTATTAATGGCTGATTATACCATTAATTATGAAGAAATAACTGGTTACTTAAAACTTTACAAATGTTCAGAAGATGAAAAACAAAAAAAACATTTGCAGGATATTATTGCATTGGCGGCGATGCCGCTCGTAAAAAAAATAGCCAGAGGTCTTGCAAGAAGAAATACCGACCCTGTCGAAGATATTATTCAAGTAGGAAGTGTCGGGCTGGTTAAAGCAATTCAATTGTATAATCCTAAAATAAGCGAGAACTTTAAGACCTATGCAACATATTTAATAACGGGAGAAATCAGGCATTATCTCAGAGATAAAGTTTCTATGATTAAAGCTCCAAGAGAAATTTATGAGCTTGCATATCGTGTGAATAAATTAATGCAAAAACTTAAAGATGAGGATGGAAAGGAACCTTCAGAAGTTGTTTTGGCGGAAGAACTCGGTACCTCGGTTGGAAAGATAAAAGAAGTTATTGATGTTGAAAGAAGAAAACAAACCATTTCTTTAGACCAAATTATTAATACGGGTTCAGATGAATCTTTATCCTTATTCGATAAAATTGCAGATGATAATCAATATAATTTAGAATCTTTTCAAGAAGATAAAATTTTAATAAAAGAGGCAATAAATAAACTGGATATAAAATTACAAGAAGTTATCATTTTAAATTATTTTGAAGATTTGAGCCAAACACAGATAGCACAAAAGCTGGGTATCTCCCAAATGCAGGTATCAAGAAGGCTTAAAAAAGCTTTAAGCATGCTTCTTGTAATATTATCAGAGAAAGAAAAAGTATAGAACGGGCGGAATTAAGAAATGGGAATAAATGAAGTTATTTTAATATCTATATTTGTTTTAGCAATAGGAGCCTGCATAGGAAGTTTCCTTAATGTTGCTGCATTAAGAGCAATTTCAAAAGAATCAATTGTTTTTCCGGCTTCAAAATGTCCTTTATGCGGCGAACATATAAAATGGTATGACAATATACCTGTTTTTTCCTACTTTTTTACGATTAAAGGCAAATGCAGAAATTGCGGAGAAAAAGTCAGTATTCAATATCCTTTGGTTGAATCTTTAACCGCATTGATTTTTTTTGCGGTATTTTTTTCATTCGGATTTACTCTTAAAACTTTGCTGATTTTAATTTTGCTTTGTATCTCAATAGTAATAACAATAACAGATTTCAAAAAAAATGAGATTTTTGATGTACATAATTGGTTATTAATAGTAATGGCAATTATTACAGGACTGTACTTTAAAGGACTTGAGAACAATTCAGAGGTTGCAATAGGGTTAATAACAGGCGCCATTTTAATGGAAGCAGTTGCAAGATTATCATATTATCTTGTAAAAAAGAAATCATCAAATAATTCAGAAGATTCTGCCGTCAAGGAGGAGGAAGAAGAAACACAAGAACAAAATTCAGAAGAAGAAGACATTGATATAAATGATTATATTGAAAAAAATAAAAGAGCTTTCGGTGAAGGAGATACATACCTTGCTGCTGCTTCAGGCGCACTTTTAGGTTGGCAAGGTTTAATTTTAGCCATTGCAATAGCGATTGTATTGCAGGCTTTATGTATACTTCCTCAATTCATAATTGCTTTATATAAACAAAAACACTACAGATTATTAATTTCTTTATCCGCATTTATTGTGCTTTCTATTATATATTGGGTTTTAGCAAACATATTTACACTGCATTTGTTTGTTGTATTTGCAATTGTTATACCGTTAATATATTTTGCAATTGATACAATTACAGAATTAAAGAAAACAGTTAATAATGAAGGTTTTAAAGCTATTCCTTTCGGACCTGCACTTTTATTCTCAACCTTCGTAATTTTCTTTTTCGGTTCATACATAATAAAATTTTTGATAAAATTTATTTTTGTGTAAAAATTTTATAAAAATTTCTTTATTAATATATTTTCAGT
>JAJQHF010000158.1 GCA_021199975.1 Candidatus Gastranaerophilales bacterium | reverse complement strand
GCATAGAACTGATTATAATTATAAAAAAAACATAAACAATGTAAAATAAATAATTTAATCCCATAGCATATTCCTCTACAGATTGTATTCTATTTATCCTTCTCCCCACCTAAAATCCTCCAAAGGAAAGGTAATATTTTTTGTTTCTGACCACATTGTTTTTGCGTATGCAAAAAACACAGGGGGAAGAAATAAAAAACATTATCTTTCCGCCAAATCATACAACGTATTATTTCAAACCTTCAGCGCTTACACAACTTTGCTTATTATAATTTTTCTTCAAACATATTAATAACAACCCTTAAAATATCCTCTGTTGATAATTTCTCAATATCAAACCAATTAATATTTTTATTGGCATTAAACCAGCTTATTTGTCTTTTGGCATATCTTCTTGTATTTTGTTTAATTTTACTTGCGGCTTCTTCTATATTTATTTCTCCGTTAAAGTACGGATATAGTTCCTGATAACCGATTGTATTCATCAATATATTGTTACACCCGTACTTTAAAAATAAATTTTCCGCTTCTTTTATCAAACCGTTATTAAACATTACATCAACACGTTTGTTAATAATATTATATAAAAAGTCCCTGTTCTCGGAGTTCAAGCCAATCCATAGCGTATCATATTCCGAATTTTTCTTTTTTTGTGCTTTACTCATAGGCATGTTTAATTTAATGCAGACTTCAAGCGCCCTTATGATTTTAACCTTGTTGTTAAAGTGGATTTTTTGAGCAGATTCATAATCCAACTTTAAGAGCATGTCATAAAGTTCAGAGCTTTGTTTTTTTTCAAGTTCTTCTCTTAATTCCTTATCGGGAGCAACTCTCGGTAAATCAAAGTCCTGTAATAAAATTCTGTAGTACAGTCCTGTGCCTCCTGCTAAAATAGGCATTTTCCCTTTTTTTAATATTTCTTCAACAGCATTTTTAGCCTCATCACAGAATTGTGCCGCCGTATATTCTTGTGTAATATCAATAACATCAATCAAATGATGTTTAATATCTTGTCTTTCTTCTTTTGATGGCTTAGCTGTTCCTATATCAAGTTCTTTATATATCTGCCGTGAATCAACAGAAATAATTTCTCCGTTTAATTCCTTTGCCAATTTTATTGCTAAAGAGGTCTTACCCGATGAACTCGGTCCCGTTATTGCCGTTATCTTTTGTTTTTTCATTGTACAAACAGAATACCAAAAGCAAATAGTAATTTAAATACAACGTAAACAAAATTATTAATATAACAAAAGATAAAGAGTTAGTTCCGAGAATTAATGAAAGCAGATTTAAAATTACATAAAGTAAAAACATAACCATTATAACGGAAGCTGTTTCTAAAATATTTTTAAAGAAAAATTTAATTGAAATCCATAAGGACTTAAATATGTTGGCATTTTCTAATGAAATTACGGCAAAATAAAGCATGCTAAAGAAATTCAGCACGGAAGCCGCAATATTTATTGCTAATACCCAATAGGAAAAAACCATTTTATCATTATTCGATAAGTTATTTAAAATATTTAATATTTCAGCCTGAGATGCAGCTTTTGCCAATTTTGGCAATTCATAAATAATTTTAGGTTCTCCAAAAATTATTAAACAAAGTTTAGCGCAAAGGAATAAAAGAACCGAATAGATTATAAAAATAATAAAATACGAAAACAATATTTTAAAAAATCCAATGCCGACACCTTCAAAAAATTTTTTAAAATTTTTAACAGCTTTAGATACAATTTCTTCTTTTAAATCATTTTCATTATAGTCCGACATACCGAGTTTATTAATATAAAACCATCCGGACGAAAATGCGGCTAAAAGTAAAATCATTGAAAACAGCAGTATAATTTTAGGCACAGTATAGAAATTTTTATTTACAACAACAGCTGCCGCCGTCATAAAAATCAACAACAAAAATAAAAGCGGCTGAATAAATATTAAATTATTTTTTAATATAAAGAAGGATTTTTTTAATACTTTTAGCATTATCCGATTATAACACAATTATTCAAAATGAAAGAATATCTTATGTATTAGTAATGAAAAGTAATAATTTGTAAAAAAGCTGATTTGTTTTTGATAAAATAATAGTGTCTGAAAAGAAATTCAGAAACCTGATTAATTAATTAAAACACGGATTGGGGTTATGAAAGAGAGAATAACGCTTTTAACTATAATAGTTTCATTATTTATACTTTTGTATTTTTTTCAAAATAACATGGATACACCATGTGCACTTATGACAATTTTAGTGTTTATGATTGCATACACAGCCTACATGCAGATTGCATTTAAACACAGAGTAAGAAAACAAAGAAAACATCCGGTAGAAAAAAATTATAATTACAAACCATACGTAAGCATTTTAATTCCTGCTCATAATGAAGCGGAGGTTATAGAAAAAACCATCGAAAATATTTCTCAAATAGACTATCCGCTATATGAAATAATAGTTATTGATGACAGGAGTACGGATGAAACCCTGAAAATTTTAGAAAAAATCAGCAATAAATATTCAAATGTAAAATATTTTTCAAGAACAAAAGAAGCATTTCCGGGGAAATCCGCTGTATTAAATGATGCTTTAAATATAGCAAAAGGAGATGCGATACTGATATTTGATGCAGATGCAAGAGTAAAAAGCAATTTCCTTACAGAGCTTATCCCTGCATTAGAACCTCATCAGGTCGGTGCAGTTCAGGCAAGAAAAGTTATTATAAACCGGGAACAAAATTTTCTTACACGCTGTCAGGATAATGAAATGGCACTTGATACTCATTTTCAAAGAGGACGTGATTCCGTAAAGGGGGCAGTTGAACTGCGCGGGAACGGGGAACTTATAAAAAGAGCCGCATTAGAAGGAGTAAACGGTTGGAATATAAATACCGTAACTGATGATTTAGATTTATCTACAAGACTCCAAATTAAAGGCTGGGATGTTCGTTTTTGTCCTGATGTATGTGTTTATGAAGAAGGTGTAATATCTTATATCCCGCTTTTAAGACAAAGAAGAAGATGGATTGAAGGAAGCATAAGAAGATATCTTGAACATTTTTCCGATGTATTGACTTCAAAAGATATGTCCTTGCGTGTAAGTTTGGATATGACAGCGTATATTACGGAATTTATTTTACCTGTCTGGGTGGTATCTGAAATACTTATTCAATCATACAGATTTATAAAAGATGACCAAAATTGGATACTTTCCTCTATGGCGCTTTCAACTCTTATGTGTGTATTCTTTTTTGTTGCATTATATTACAGTCTGAGGAAATATGTTAAGTTGAAACCAAAAGAAAATATAATACAATCACTTCAAACTTGTTTTTACATGGTTGTATTATGGTTTCCGCTTGCAATCTTTATTATATTTAAAATAATATTTATGAAAAAAGACATGAACTGGGACAAAACAAATCACGGAAAAGCAAAAGTTAATGATAAAATTGTTTCTTTAAATAAAGAAGAAATGATAAAAAAAGAAGAAAAAAAAGCCGAACAATTAGAAAATATTTAAGAAGGGAGAAAATAAAAAGTGGATTTTACTGCACTTACGGTGGAACTGTTAAAAGGATTAAACAATATAACAGGCAGCTACGGACTTGCCATTATAGCATTAACAATTATAATCAGAGGCTGTTTATGGCCGCTCGGAGTATCACAACAGCGTTCAATGCGAGCTATGCAAATTCTTCAGCCTAAAATGAAATTGATACAAGAACGATATAAAAACGACCCTCAGACTATGCAGAAAAAAATGATGGAGTTCTATAAAGAGCATAAATTTAATCCGATGTCAGGGTGCCTTCCTTTATTAATACAAATGCCGATTTTTATTATGTTATATGCTGCTTTAATAAGCCCCCAATTCATACAGGAAGCGGGAAACTCAAATTTCTTATTTATAGACAGACTTGATAAAACATTAAGAGGCAATGCGGGAACTTCTTATGACGGGGTTTTCAGTGTATCAGGCGGTGATAAATTTGTTGTTTATAAAAAAGTAAAAGTTATGCTCGGAGAAGAAGAGCTTGATAATGTAAAAATTGATTCTAAAAATGCAGTAAAAATTCAAGGTGATATTACCCCCGGACAAAGTATTGATTTAAAAATTAATCTTGATGATTTAAATCTTAAATACAGCCAGCTTGATAAAATTACTTCCGCTGTTATTGATTTGCAAAATATAAAAACAAGAGAAGTAGAAACAGTTAATTTTGAAAGACATAATGATATATTAACTGCTTCAATGCCTACAAATATTCCTCAAGGTCAGTTTAATTTAGATGTATTAGTTTTAATACTGCTCTTTGCAGGTACTATGTTAGTGACTCAAAAAGTTATGATGGCATCAAACAAAAATGTTAATCAAGACCCGATGCAGGCGCAAATGCAAAAAATGATGGGTACAATCATGCCTGTTATGATTATATTTATGTTCGTAATTGCACCAATACCCGCCGGCGTTTTATTGTATTTGGTTGTAAGCAATTGTATCCAAATTATTCAAACGGTTGTTATAAATAAGCAGCTGGAAGCGGAAGATAATGCGAAGCACAATGTTAAAGATTTATCTAATGCTAAAACTATAAATCCGATTGAAACAAAAACAATAGAAACAGATAAAAAATAATGTTGTTAAAAGAATTCGATTATGAATTACCTGAAAAATTAATTGCTCAAGTTCCTTCCCAAAAAAGGGAAGAGTCAAGAATGCTTGTACTGGATAAAAAGACAGGAAAATACGAGCATAAACATTTCTTTGATATTACCGAATTTTTGACGGAAAATGACCTTCTTGTTCTGAATAATACAAAAGTAATTCCGGCAAGACTCTATGCCAAAAAAGATACCGGCGCATTAATTGAGATTTTTTTGGTTCGTGAAATTGAAAAAAATATATGGATTGCATTAATAAAACCTTCAAAAAGAGTCAAACCCAAAATGGTACTTGAAATAAGCAGCGAACTTTCGGTTGAAATTTTGGAAAAAGATGAAGATAAATGGAAAGTACATTTAATATATAACGGTAACATTTTTGAGATACTGGACAGGGCAGGAAATATTCCTCTGCCGCCATACATTGAACGTAAAATGACAGATGAAGAATATAAAAATCTTGATTTTGAAAGATATCAGACCGTATATGCTCAAAAAGCAGGAGCAGTTGCAGCGCCTACAGCGGGACTTCATTTTACAAAAGAAATTCTCGATAAACTGGAAAGACAAGGTACAAAACACTGTTTTATTACTTTAAATGTCGGATTAGGAACATTCAAACCCGTAAAATGTGAAAATATTTCAGAACACAAAATGGATTCTGAAGCATTTGAAATAACTCAAGAATCGGCAGAAATAATAAACAAAGCAAAAGCAGAAGGGAAAAATATTGTCGCAGTAGGCACCACCTCCGTCCGTACGCTTGAAACGGTTATGAATAAATACGGAAAGATTATTCCCGTTAAAGACAGCAGTGAACTCTTTATATCTCCGGGGTATAAATTTAAAATTACGGATAAACTTATTACCAATTTTCATCTTCCTAAATCAACTCTATTAATGCTAGTAAGTGCTTTTGCGGGAAAAGATTTGATATTTAAAACTTATGAAGAAGCAATAAAAAGCGAATATAGATTTTACAGCTACGGCGATTGTATGTTTATAAGGTAAATTTTATGTTTTTACTTTCATTATTATTAATTTTATTTTCTTCTTATTTAATATTGTCAATTATTAATAAAAATGATAAAAACGGTTTTTTGTATTTTTTGTTAATCGCTTTTTCTCAAATTGTATTGTCTTTTGAAATTTTATCCTTGTTAAAAATAATATCCGTAAAAGGGTTTATCACTTGTAATATAATTTTTTCATTATTCGCAGCTATACTCTTTTTCACAAAAAAAATACATTTATACAAGCTTTGTATAAAAGAAGAAATAAAAAAAGTAATTTTTGTTTTAAAACGAGATAAATTGATGTTATTTTTATCAGTCTGCTTCATATTATTTTTAATATTTCAATTAATAAGGGCATTATATTTTCCTATAACATTCGGAGACGCTTTAACATATTATCTGCCCAGATGTACAAGCTGGATTCAAAACGGAAGCATATCACATTTTGTAACTCCTGATTCAAGAGAATTAATCATGCCTGTAAATATGGAGTTTCTATATACATGGCTGCTATTATTCACAAAAAGCGAGCAGGGTTGTGCCGTTTTTTCATATATCGGTTTTCTCACCGCTGTTTATGTTTTGTATAATTTTATTAAAGAAACAGGTTTCATTGTAAGAAGAAGTCTTTGGAGTGTATTTATATTTTCTTCTTTCGCTCTTGTTTCAATAGAAATGTATACACCAAGTGCCGATTTATTTATAGGAGCATTGATATTATCATGTATATATTTATACATTAAAGCGGTAAAATATAACGACAAAACCTCGTTATATTTTGCTTCACTATCGTATGCTCTTGCAATAGGCACAAAAACAACCGCTCTTATTGCACTTCCTTCTGTTTTAATTTTAATTTTAATATTCACTTATTTATTTAAAAAAGATAATTTTAAAAGATATATTTTAACTTTTACAGGTTTATTTATTTTAAACTTTTTAATTTTTTCTTCATACAATTATATTTTAAATATAATTCAATTTTCAAATCCTGTTTCAAACAGCGAACAACTGTTATTAAATCAATTCAGAGGCGGTTTTAAAGGCTGGCTTTGTAACTTAATAAAATATACTTTCGCAATTTTTGATATATCCGGCATTCCTGATTTTATAAAATACAATGGTTTTATAACATACATTCAATCACTTGTTTTAGGTTTAATTGGGGAAACTGACAAAAGCTATACATCACCTTATTTCAACAGATATTTTTTATTTAATTCGGATTTTTCATTTATGAGTTCTGCACGCGGTATAATGGGGCTATTTGCATTTCTTCCCTCTATGATTAAAGCAGTAAAAAAATATATAAGAAATAAAACCTCCAAAAAATCAATAATAATGGCAGCTCTGGTACTTTCTTTAATTTTAAATATTATTATATTTGCAAGAGCTATGGTTTTTACGCAATTTAATATGAGATACTTATTAACCTTTGTTGTTATTGCTTCACCAATTATTGCGTATTCTTATATATATAAAAAAAAGAGCTTTTTTAAAATATTTATGTGCATTATTATGTTTATTTATTTAGCAGTAATTCCGCATAGAATGCCTGTTTCTTATATTATTAACAAAAAAATAGATATTGCTATTGTTAATGCAACTGACGAATTTTATATTTATAATTATTTTATTAATAATAAAAAAAATT
>JAJQHF010000074.1 GCA_021199975.1 Candidatus Gastranaerophilales bacterium | reverse complement strand
AATTATGTTTTTGTTAATATTTTCGGATTTAATTAAAAAATGCGGCATAATTTCCCTCTTTAAATATTATACAATAAATCAATCTTTACATTAAACATATAAAATTATATCATTTTACTATGATTGAAATTTCAACTGAAATAATAAAAACTGCAGTTTATAAGCTGTGCTTTGATGCAAATACATGCTTAGATAAGAGAGTTTATTCCAAAATTTTAGAGGCATATAAGACAGTACAAAATGCCGAAATGAAAAATACTTTAAAATCGATTTTGCAAAATGCAAAAATTGCGTATGAGAAAAAACGACCTTTATGTCAGGATACAGGACAGGTTATAGTTTTTATCGAAATAGGCTTTGATGTAAAATTAACAGGTGATTTTTTGGAAGATGCCGTAAATTTAGCAGTTGAGAAATGTTATAAAGAGAATTTTTTCAGAAAATCAGTCGTTAAAAATGCTGTTTTTGACCGTCAAAATACAAAAACTAACACCCCCGCAATAATTTATACAAAATATGTAAAGGGCGGCAAAATCAGGATAAAGGTTTTGATAAAAGGAGCAGGCTCAGAAAATAAATCAAAGTTAGAAATGAATTTGCCGACGGCAAACACGGAAGAAATAATAAATTCCTGTACGGAAATGATACTGGCAGCAGGAGAAAATGCCTGCCCGCCTATGTTTATAGGAATAGGTACAGGTGCGACGGCAGATAAAGCATGTATAATGTCAAAAGAAGCTCTAGTAAATAATTCTTTCAGCCAAGAAGAAATAGAATTGGCTCAAAAAATAAAAGAAAATGTAAATCTGAACTCACCTGAAAAATACAAAGACTGCTATGTTTTAGATGTTAAAGTTATGTCTTTTGCAACCCACATTGCATGTATGCCTGTTGCAGTAACTATAAACTGTCATTCGGACAGGACTTCCGAATGTACAATAGAAGATAATAATATTTTTTATGAACATCAAATCCCTGATTTTATTGAGCTAAGTTCAGAAAAGCTTAACTTAAAAGAAATTATGGCTGACGATATTGCTTCTTTAAAAAAATTACAGGATGGGGAAGAATTTTTATTAACAGGTGAAATATATACGGCAAGAGATATGGCGCATAAAAAAATATCCGAATTAATGCAAAAAGGAGAAAATCTTCCTTTTAATATAAAAGACAGTATTATTTTTTATGCGGGACCATGCCCTAAAAAACAGGATGAAGTAATAGGCTCAATCGGTCCGACAACAGCCTCCAGAATGGATAAATATGCTGTAGATTTATATAATAACGGAATGTTTGCAAGTATAGGCAAGGGCGCAAGAAATAATGAAGTTAAAAATGCAATTAAACAAAACAAAGCAAAATATTTTACAGTAACAGGGGGAATAGCTGCATTATTATCCGAAAAAGTAAAGTCAAGCGAAGTTATAGCATTCCTAGATCTTGGCGCCGAAGCGGTTTACAAAATATATGTTGAAAAATTCCCGTTAAAAACATCAATAAGTTAGTTATTTTGTGAATTTTTGAGCTTGTATCCGCCGATAAAGCCGTTAGGTGTCCGCATAGGCTGTTCGGTGAGCGAAATCCAAGATAGCCTGCGGGAAAATGCGGCATTGGATTAGAACGGCTGTATTTTGTTGAGTAGTATAATTATGACAGATGGTGCGATTATTTTGAGCTAAGTCATTTTTTGACTATTTTAAAGCAAAATTAAAGAAAAATTTCAAGCAATTTTAAAAATATTATACGATTTGTTTAGTTCTATTAACTAATTTTTTGCTTAAATAACAATTTTTTTTACTTCGCAGGTTTAATACAAATATAATAAATATAATAGGAAGTTTTTTATGAACGTGTTAAATTCATATAATCAATTGTTCTCATCCGAATTGCAATCTTCCCCCTCCGAGGGAAAAATAAGACCCGTAAGTAAATCTGAAACACCTAAACAAGCGGATAAAAAGAAACTTGCATATTCTGCCGCTGCTGCTGTTGGAATTACCGCACTATGTGCTGTAGGAATATATTTAGGCAAGATTAAGCCTAAAAATACGGTTGAGCAGATTACAGATATTACTCAAGACGGAATCGGAAAATTATTAAAAGAAAACGATAAATTAACGGGAAAATTTTCTAAAACATTAAAAGACGGTTCAAAAGTTGTTATTGAATACAGTGATGGCATATTACAAAAAACAACAAAAACAGCAGCCGATGGTACTCAAATTTTTGAGAAAGTGTATTCAAAAACAGTTAATGGTGATTTATTAGTTAACAACAAAAATATTACGGAAATATCAAACCAGGCTAAAAAACATCAAGAAGATTTTATCAGTTTAATAAAAAAACAAGATTCAAGTTTAGACGAATTACAAAGTTTTGACAGGAAAAATTTATCTAAAAAACAAATAGGTGAACTTGATGGAAAAATTAAAGCTAAAAAAGAAGCTGTTGAATTAGAAACTAAAAAACAAACTATAAAAGCAGAAAAATCTGCATCAGAACAGGCAGTTAAAGTTATAGAAGAATCACAAAGCAGTTTAGAAAAACAAGCAAAGCCCATGCCAAATTGCAGCGATTATATTTTTTCTTTAGCTGATAAGCAAGGTAATGATACAAGAACTTGTTATTTTTTCATGAATGACAAAAAATACGCTATAACTCTCGATAAAGATAATAAACTGGTGTCAACAGCTAATTGCAACAATTACAAAACATATTCTTATGCACACGGAAGTAATTTAAAATCAATTCAAATTGATGGTGAAGAAAAATTTGCAAAAAGAATAAAAGCAGAATGCTGGAAACCTGATCATGTAATAGACCCATTGGGGGGGGGAGCAAGCTCGAATCTTGATGCAGCAATGTTGTGTTTAGAAGATAAAGGTTTGACACAAGAACAAATCGTATCTCTTATTTATAATAATGGTAAAGGAAGTACTATGTCAGATTTATTTCAAGATGGCGATACGTATGCCCAATATCAAATTAAAGCAGCCTATAATTCCGTGAAAGAAATGCAGGAAAAAATACTAAAAGAGTGCAAAGCACAGCCTGAAGGCGGAACATTATACAGAGCAATGGATTTAAACGATTCAAGTGAATTATCAAAATTATTAAGGAGTTCTTTGTCTAAAGGTGATAAAGCAGTTTTGCAATACAATCCGATGTATACAACTCCGGATTTTAATTATTTAACCTGTTATAAAAATACGGATATATTAAAAATTAATGTGCCAAAAGGCGCACATATTGCATGTGACGGGGAAACTCTTCTGCCGGGAATGTCTGAATTTGAATTTGTAAAACGTAATACTATAGGTGATATAAATTTTTATGAATTAAATTATATTCCGTTTGAAAATACACTGTAATTTTTGTGAATGTACGCAAGAAATCATTTCATGTGTCTATTTACAGCAGCACCTTGAAAGGAATTTCTTTTTTCAAGAAGTTTATCAATTTTATTCAGGACAACAAATTTTTTACTTAACCAGGCAGGAGCAAGCATATTAGGCTTTAAGCCGTTGCCTGCAAGGCGATGTATTGTGACCTCGGGCGGTAAAAGCTCAAGAAAATCACAAACCGTTTCAACGTACTCATCCTCTTCCATTATGGGAATTTTACCTTGAAAATACAGTTTTGCTAATCTTGTATTGTTAAGTACACAAAGTAAATGAATTTTGACACCGTTAACACCTAAATCGCCCAACACTTTTGCGGTTTCAAGCATGTCTTTTTTAGTTTCAACCGGCAGCCCTAATATAACATGCGCACATACATTAATATCTCTTTTTTGAGTTTCCTTTAAAGCATGACAAAATGTTTCAAAAGAATGTCCTCTGTTTATAAATTTTAAAGAGCGTTCGTGAATACTTTGAAGCCCGTATTCAATCCAAACATAACGGTCTTTTGCATAATTTGCAATTAAATCTAATTTTTCGTTATCAATACAATCAGGACGTGTTCCTATTGACATACCTATAACATCTTCATGAGAAAGTGCTTCATTATAGATTTTTTCAAGTTCTTTAACAGGTTTATATGTGTTTGAATATGCCTGAAAATAAGCAAGGAACTTTTTTGCTTTGTATTTGTCAACAGATAATAATATACCCAAATCCAATTGTTCTTTGACCGAAATGCTGCTAGGGTAGAGCTGCGAAAAACTGCCGCCGTTATCGCAAAAAATACAGCCTTCATCAGAAATTGTACCGTCACGATTAGGACATGTAAAGCCGGCATCTAAAGTAACTTTGTAAACTTTAACACCGTATAAATTTCTTAAATGGTCGCTAAATCTGTTGTAACGCTTGTCTGTATTATAAAAAAACATTAATCTTGCTGCTGTTGATTATCAAGTGCGGGATAAACATAATGTTCGCCGCAATTAGGGCAAACAACTTCCTGCTGCTTGCCGTTTTCTAAAACAGCTACTTCAAAAAGACATTTACATCCTGATTGAACACATCTTATTGCCCACGTAGGTCTAACAATTCTTGCCATGTAAGATTTACCTTAAAAACTAAAAACATAAAAATTATATAACAATTTTATAACAATAGCAAATCATTATGCCTGCCTGAAACATTCTTAATAATTTTATTATTTTTTACTTATGTAATTTAAGACACATTGCTCTTTGTTTAGTTTAATATGTATTTGAATTAAGAGAAAATCTTGACTCTTAATAATATTATTGATAAAGTTTATATAGTATTATAAGAACTTTGCAGAAAATATATATCGGGATGTAGCGCAGCTTGGTAGCGCACTTCGCTTGGGACGAAGGGGTCGCACGTTCGAATCGTGTCATCCCGATTTTTCTAATTGTTTTAGCTTGTGATTGCTATGATTTTCGCATGCAATGTTTACTTGCTTGTAAATATGGTTATTATGAAAAATCCATCAAACAATATAAAAGCCTATTGACTAAAATTTTTTAGCTGATAATATAATAAAAGAGTCACGGGTGTTTAGCTCAGTTGGTAGAGCGCCTCCCTTACAAGGAGGATGTCGGGGGTTCAAGTCCCTCAACACCCAGTTTATAGAACAAGATAGTCTTTGGGTAAATATGTCAAAGGACTTTTTATAGCTCTTCCCTTAATTTTGAGTATTTGTGCAAATTCTTCAAGTTCTTTGTTTGTTCTTGCAAGTAAAGTGCTTTTTCGGAAAGTTTCTTTTGCATTTTGTTTGCGGCTGCATCCGTAAAAGTAAGACATAGAATAGTTTTAAGATTGGCACCTTTTTTAATCATATTTATTATACGGTGTAGCAGTATTAGTTTTGCCCGTTCCCGGATCTTCTAAAACAAGGTATCTGCCCTCTATATTATCTATACATTCCTCTGTTTTTTATTTGGTTTTATTCCTGTTCCTGTTTTAAGCATTCTTTTACTTCTCCTAATATACAATTTAACTGCTTTATAATATTCTCTTCATTAGTTTTTAAATCATCTGTTCTTAAATCTATAACTGCCGTCATGAGTAATTTGGGCTGCTTTTTTTCCGGATTTAAAACATTTAATTTAAATTTGTGTATAAAATTTTTATGTATATCTTCTTTTTTCAAATCTTCCTCACCCGAATACGGATATAAAAGAATTGCGGTATTGGCATTATGTAAATCACAATAAGTCATAACCTGAAATACATCAAAATTACTAAATGAATTTATTTCACCGTTATTTGTTTTATATTTAGTATCTAAAATAATCCTGCCATTACTATATTCAATATATGCATCTGCGAAAGTGTTTCCGTATGTTGTTTTTTCATCTCTTAAAAGCCTTCTGCCTTTTTGATAACATATTTTTTCTATTTCAAATTTGTCTTTATGCTTTTTTATAAATTCACAAATATATTCTTCAAATAAAACATTCATATCCCAAACAATAGCGATATTTTCAATTTTGTTTTTTGATAAATCAATTGAAGAATTTTCTATAAATAATTTTGCTAAGTTGAGTGGTCTTTTAAATAATTCTTGATTTCTGTTTAATCTGATTTTATCTGCTTTAAATTTATCAATTCTTACAAAATCGACATCACAGTAATAATTTATAATAAAGCTCAATATCATTTTATTGTTATTATTAGAAGATAAGTCATAAAGGCATTTTGAAACAAACAAAAACAGCTGATTTAAAATATTATTTTTGCTAAATTCGTCATATTCGCAGTAAAATTTCGTCTTATTTGTACAATTGTATCTTATATTTTTGGAGAAATTTAATTTACCTTTTAAATAATTAAGATTATCTTCTTCTCTGACATAGTTTTTAGGTGTCATACTTTTTAAGCAGTCAAACAGCGAAACAGCGTATTCTCTTATTAAAACTTCTAAAAAAGGATTTGTATTTTTAGATAAATTGGCATAATCGGTTATTTTAATATCGAGTTTTTTTGTATATGAGAGCATATATACAAGGTTTTTGATTATTTTTTCATCGCTTTTTTCGTTTGGTTTTTCACTGTTCTGCTTATCCTTGCACAATTTAGGCAGAATTTGGATTTGATACTGCTTATATTTAACAACACCGACATAATGATTTGCCTTTATGCCGTTTGCGGTAAATGATACAACCTTATCTAATTTGTTTTTCTTTAGATAGTTTTCAAACCCTTTAAAATCGTTAGAGTTACAGCAGCAATCCTCACCTTTTTTTATTTCATTGTATGGTTTATGTCCATATTCAATTAATAGAATTGGTTCCATCTGCTATGCGTTTCCATCTTCTGTTACTGTACTATTTGCTTGGTCAGCATCTTGATTTCCTTTGTTTATTAATTTTGCGTGCCTAAGTGCTTCTATAAAATCGATATTTTCTTTATTAAAATCAAAACAATCATCTTCACAGGAACCATGAGCAAATGTTGCTTTTATTTTTTTAATAAATGCACCTTCTTTTGCTTCACCTAAAATCATTTGCAGTTTTTCCCAATCTCCGTAAAAATATTCATTCAATAAAGGAATTACAGAGTTAAACCATACTTCTTTTAATTCATTGACATCATTAACATTCATAAAATAACTGTGTCCTATTTGATGATCCCTGTCTAAAAGAACTGTTATTCTTTCGTTTAATATTTTAAGAAGGTTGTTTAAGTTAATTCCTCCAATTGTATTTTGGTTAAGTAATTCAAGGTTTGGCATAATTTCTTTAAAAGTAAATCTGCGTCTTAGTGCTATATCTACGGAAGCAATCGAACGGTCAGAAGTGTTCATTGTGCCTATAATATATAAGTTTTTAGGGATACCGAACTCATTTTGAGAATATGGTAGTTTTACCGTCAATTCATGTTTTGCCCCAATCCTTTTATCTTCTTCAATCAGTGTTATTAATTCACCAAAGATTTTAGATATATTTCCTCGGTTAATG
>JAJQHF010000129.1 GCA_021199975.1 Candidatus Gastranaerophilales bacterium | reverse complement strand
ATATAATATACTAGGATATACAAGCTAATATAAGCTAACTTTGTAAAGTGTTATTTTTATTAGGTTTTCAAGATGCAAAGAAGTTTTATATTTACTTAAAATTTTTTTTATAAAAGTTTTAATATTTTATAACTTTTATCTGTTAGAAATTTATTAAATAAAATTTCTTTAATTTGGGCTTCAATTTCCGTATTAAAAGTATTTATTTTTTTAATATCGTTACCTTGTGAAGCATATAATTCATACATAGCTAAGTCCTTTAGTTGTTGGTTATGAGTCGATAAATTTATCTTTCTTCTGCATTAAGAGTAGGTATGCCTGCTGTTTGTTTGTTGTATTCATTAATTGCATTTTTAAATGAAAGATTATCTAAATCGGACAAACTGTCAATAGAAGTTAATCTATAGCCAGTTCTAAAATCTGTTACAATATATCCGTTTCTGTCTTTTGATTTATGTACAAACGTTTCAATCCCGTCTATATTGACTCTTTTTCCTGTAACTTCTTCGGTATGAACTTCACCTTGTTGATTTTGAACCTTAATTTTAATGGTTACTCTTTTTCTATCTTTAGGAACATAGTTAATTGGTATACAATTATTAATTCTATTCATAATTAAGTCTTTTCTATTTTTTTGAATTTAACTCATATCTTGTACAGCCTTCGGAATCAATCAAGCTTATACAATCTTTTTCAACTATCATTGTAATTAAATAATCATACATACTGTTTAGCTTTTTCGCTAATGAGCGGCGGTCTACTTTCAATTCAAGCATTAAATCATCTTTGTTCATTTGTTAATCCTTTCTTTGTTATGATTTAGTTTTTTCGTATCTTGTAATTAAGCTTTTTACATCTGTGAAATTATTTTCATTTATTTCTTTTATATCTTCAATATTTTTTAATCTGCTTTTTTTAATTGCTTCTTTAGCTGTATTTGCTTTTACTATTTTGTTGGCATAATTGTTGGGTCGTTTGAAGTATTCAATAAACCAATATCTCATTTTAATCTCCTTTATTAAATTTTATTTATTTGTGTTGTCAACATTTTATTTTGTAAGTGTACATAACGTTGATGTACTGATAATGATTTTTGATTTGTTAGTTTCATAATCGTAAAACTATCAAGCCCTTTTTCATAGCAGTTTGTTATAAATGTATGTCTAAATTGATGTGCTGTTACATCCAATTTTTTTAATTCATAATGAATTTGTTTATAATTAAGTGTGAACTCTTGAAAATTTTTGAATATAAAATTTAGCTTCCTTGTAATTGGAATAAAATTATTTTGATGGTTTTTTGTGTTGTACAAATTTAAAAAATAATTGTTACCTTCTTTTTTTATGTGTTGCATTCTTATATTTAAAATTTCATTAGCCCTAAGACCTGTGTAATAAGCTATGCAGCTAAAGTTATAAAGTTCTTTATTTTTTTGCATAGTTAGGCGCATTTTTCGGAAGTCATTTTTATTGATAACAGACTTGTCTGCTTTTTGTGTTTTTTGATAAGGAATTACAACTTTTATACCCGTATAATTTAAACATTTTGATAAATATGCAAGCTTATTATTGATTGTTGTGGCTTTATTATTTTTTGCTTTTAAAACTTTTAAGTATTTTTCAATATCTTTTTGTTTAAATTTTTTCAAAGACTTCTTTTTGAAAATCTGTACCAATTCATTACTTTTTGATCGCAATTCATTATAATAGGTACAATTGTTGTACATTACTTCATTTATATTGTTTAATTCATCTATTAAGCACATACAGAATCTTCTTTGTAACAATGATGTAACATTTGCATATTTGCTATTATTCGAGATACTAAATACTTGTAAAAATTCAATAACTGTTCACTTTCAGCTATAAATGTAATAATACCTTGGTGTTTGTCCACATCGAAATTAATATTTAATTCATTTGCTAATTCCCTACAAAAAGGGTATTCAAGAAAAAGTACACTTTTTTGAAATTTAAACATTATTAATCAACCTTTCCATTAATGATTTTCTTTTGTTATAATTACTTCCCCGCACATTCCGCAGGTTACTAAGTTGTAACCGAGCTTTTGCAATTCTTGCAACAGTTTATGTTGCTTTTTATCTTCGATATATAAATCAGGAAAATAGCATTCTTCATCCGTATAACCACAAAATGGGCATTTAATGTCCTCAATCATTTTAAAATTCCTCCTATAAACTAAATATAACTTCTCTGTTTTCGGGATTGATATATAAAACGTCATCTTGAACACGTTTTATAAAAGCTTCATCAGATTCGTTTTTTCTTTTATACATGTCAAAATCGCCATAATCGCCATTAACAGCGATATTATCCACGATATACATTGGGTCGGCGTTGCCGTATAATCCATAATCTTCTATTGATGCAATAAAGTAATCCCATACAAAATTGGGAATGCTCCAGTTAAAGTTCTTTTCTATCTTCTCCCTGCGTAGTTCTAACATATTAATGTAGCAGTCTAATGCTAATGTAATTGTGATTTCATCTCGCATAATTTATTCCTTTCTTAATTTATTATTAATGTATTAATTCCTTATATTAATATAAATTCCCTAACGATTTAAAAATTAACAGATAATGAATATTTATTTACATTTATTAACATATTGTGAATTAATTTATTTTTAATGTATTATTATTTTTATGGATAAAAATAGAGAATTTGAACTTTATTTTAAAAATTTATTGTTTCGTAATAAAATAAATATGAAGCAATTAGTATTTTTAACAAATCAAAAATTAAATACAAATTATTCTTATACTAATATTGTTCAAAAAGTAAAACGAGGTACATTGAATTGTATTGAATTTTATGACTTTATTCAAGCTATGGGCTTAACTGTTGAAATTAAGTAGTTTATTTATTCAACATCATAATTGTAATTTTTTAAAAAATAATTTCTAAAATTGTTAGAGTGATGATAATAAGTAAAACCTTGTTTTTTTAAGCATTCAACCGTAAGCTCTCCAGCTATTAATTCATCAAGAACAAACATCATATTTAATATATGGCTTAAATATTTTTTATTCATATATTACACCTCTTAATCTCTATTGATTTCTGTTTTAAACTGCTTATAATTGTGTAAGCCATAACGAGCATATAAGCAATCATTTAATGTCTGCTCGTTATATCCATTTATTTTTGTCACCAAATCTAATTCTTCGACTGTAAACCAGTCGTAAGTAATTAGTTCATTGTAGTATTTGTCTAATTGTGTTTCTGCCATTTTTTTATTCCTTTCTTTTTATTTAATAATTAGCTTATATTTATATAATGCCCGAAGTTTATCAAAATTGACATAATTATGACATTTATTTACAAATATTTACAATAAGTATGAGAATTAAAAAAGTTATGTAAATATTTTGTTTAATTGTTTTAATTGTATTGGCTGTTATGCTTGCATATTTTGCTATTGATAATAATAAACAAGAAAAAAATATGTAAAAATTGGATATAAATTGGTTGATGTGTAATTAATTAATTATAAATAATAATATTATTGTGTGGTTTTGTGTTGTTTTTGGCTGATTTTTGGGTGTTTTTGTGGGATTTTTGCTTTGTTTTTTGTGGATAAAATGTTATATTTTATCAAAAGTCAATGTTTACAAGCTTTTGCAGGGTGTGGAAGTGATAAAAAATGAAGTAATTGAAAATAAATTGACTCGGGAGGAGGTCAAGGGGGAAAGTCGGGCGCTCGCACTACGTATATACCCCCTCAAAAATTTGCGGTATTTTTTACATCTTGCCAAAAGTGGAGGAGGAGAGTAAAATTTATGGTATTTTTTACACCCTGCTGACAGTGGTGAAGGGAATTTGAAATTTTTTAATTAGATTTTAAAAACTTTTAAATTTTCTATAGTTTTTAAATCTGATTTTTCTATTTTTATTTTTTATTAAAATTTTATATAAACCTACCTCAAAATGTTCCACCAGACCCCCCTTTAAGTCCTCGTTAAGGCGGGTTGGATATCGAGGAGGTGTATTTATTCATCTCGGTATAAAAACGTTCAATACAGAGGATTTAAAAATTTATGAAAAACTAACTTAAAGTATTATAAATAAAGGGATTGAGGTGTATTTTTTATTGAAAAATTATTTTTTATGTATTTTATACCCTCCTGCACTATTGCCTGAAAGTGCAATTTTATTGCAGGTTCAGGCGGTTTGCAGGGGGTGTGAGGAATTATAAATCATACCAAGATTTATTTTGTACTTCATAATCATCATCAAACCATTGATTTAACCATTTTTGATATTCTTCCTCTTCTCTCTCCAGTATCATTTTATCCGTATCAATTTTTAACATCTCTAAGCAAGCTGCAACTGCTATAGCCAAACAATCCAGTCTATCGTCGTGAGCTAAGCAGTTTCTGTCTTTGGTAAGTCTTGTCATTTGATAAAACAAAGAATACTCCCTTCTGATTTCAGCGGGGTATTTTTCTACTGACTGTGAATCTTCTTTTATAACATCTTTTCCTACAATTAACCTATGCTGGTTCATTACTGGTTCAAGTGTATCTATAATTCTTCTCTCTTTTTGTGTATGGTGGCTTACTTCATCTAAAGTGCAAGGGTAGATTTTATTTATAACAGGAGTTAGTAAACTTGAAAACATCCCGTCACCAAAGTTACTTTCAATTATTATTTTATTTACTTTATATTCAGCAGCTAGTTCTGCTATATGTTTTAAGTTTTCAGGGCTGTAACCTTCCTGCAAGCCTTCTGATTTTAATAAAAATAATTGACCGTTTAATACTCCTATTATTGTAATAGCCAGTTCATCTTTTCCACGACCTGATGGGTCAATTGACATTAATTTGAACGTGTATGGCTGCCATTTTACATTTTCTATAGGGATATTTGAATAAAATTTATCAGTATTAAAACCGTAACAGTTTAAATCTTTTATTATTAAATTAGGGCTGCTTCCGTAAGCTGCTTTCTCGGGGGCAATGTCTTTATCTGTATCAATAACAATTAAATCACTGCATTTTAAAGGGTATCTTTCTAAATCAGATAAAGTATTATCTAACATATATTGCATTAGAAATTTACTTCTACCCTTTGCTTCTTCTTTTAAAATTGTTTCTTCATCAAATCTTTTAGGGTCTGTAGGTTTACCTATCAATAAAGGATTATCTTTTAATTTTTGTTTTAATGTATCTGCTAAATTACCGTTATACTTTAATTCTTCCTGCTCGTTAGGGTATCTTACGGGAAATATTTGTACTCTGAAACCTTTTCTTGCTTCTTCATTATAAATACTTTCCTCTGTATGCGGAGTACCTAAATACAATATTCTGCCTTTTAAAGGTCTTACGATTGGGGAGAACTCCGTTATGGCTTTTCTTATCTGCTCTCTTTTAACAATAGTATCACAGTTTTGAGATGTCTCTATGTCATCCGCTATGATTTCCGTTGCACGGTTACCTGTGATGTTGCCGAATATCCCCGCAGCTTTACAAGAAGGCTGCACTCTTGTTATTGCGGGGGCTACGTCAAATTGCAAAGCAGAATCTGCATTCTTCTTTTTATCATCAGGAATAAGATAATTTAAATAAGGTACTATATCTAAAAGTTTTCTTGTGAATTTTAAAAACTTGCTTGCTTCTACCTGATTCATTGATAATTGCAATAACTGATAGTTCTCGGGGTCATTATCAAATCTCCAAGAAGCATAACATCCAGTTATTGTACTTTTTGCTACTCCTCTGAAACCTTCTATGATTGTATCAGGTAAATTTCCTTGAGAGTCTTTGTATTGAAGAACATCCGCTATATCATATTGTATTTGAGTAGGGTTAGGTAAATTCAGATATTTAAAGACCATATATAAATGATTTTTAAAATCTTTTTGACATTTTTGATGAAGTAAATAATCACTTCTTATATCCATATATTTATTTTAATTTAACCTTTCAATTGGTAATTCATCTACATCAAAGGGAAGGTCTGATAATTTAGCTTTTAAATTAACAAGTCCTTGATGTACATCACTTTGTGCTTTGATGTCATTATCTTTTAAGAAATTAAGTATAACATTTAATTCTTTTGATGTGATTTCTTCACTGTCTAAAAGGTCATTTAGTTTATCTACGAATTTATCATATAATTTTCTTTCTTTATCCATTTTTATCCATTTCTATACATTCTTTTGTGAGTTTTCTTAAATAATCTCCACAGGGTTTTATTCCTGTAAGATTTAAATAAGGAATTGAGTTTATATCTATTTTCCTATTGGGAGAAAACTCTGCGTGTGTGATTATATTTTCTAAAGGAATATTATATTTTATACTTAATTTAGCTCCTAATTTACACATTTTTTCTATCTGCTCTTTAGTTGGAGGTAAAGCAGGGGATTTACGACAAGCAACAGCTATGCCTATTGCCCCTGTGTTGCCTCCTCCCGTATGAGCTGCATATTTACCGTCTTTACAGTTTAAATTATCTTCAGGTTTATATACTCCTTTATAAACTTTACCTTCTTTATCAATAATAAAATGATAATGCTCTAAATCTGTCATACAAGGAGAATAATTACCTGCTGTCCAATGATATACTATTCTTTTAAACATTTTATTAATAACCTAAAATTATTTTATCTATCTTCTTTTCTATTCTGTCTAATTGATTTACAAGCTGAACTAAATTATCTTTTGAAGCTGCATATGCTGCCATCTCTGAAAAAGTTACAAAGATATGAGCTGATATTAAAAATTGAACCGTGATAAAAACAAGTCCTGCTACTATTAATTTTTTATAATCCATTTTAATTATTTCCAACCTTTCATAAACTTCTGAAAATTATCTACGGCTAAATACATTACCTGTGCTTTGATTTTATTTATTCCGCATTCTGTTAAAAGTTCTCTAAAAATAAGAGAGGATAAATTCCTGTTATAATTTATCAGGGATTTATCCTCACACATAAGGTCGTGAAATAATGAAGGGATAAGAAGTTTCATATTACCTTTACCTATTTTAAAAGGTATTGTGGCTCCATCATAAATATAACCTCTCGGTGCATTTATGATTTTCTTTATTTCTTTATTATTTTTATTTTTATAAATTACTTTTAATAATGCTCCCTGCAAAACTTGAAATTGCTTTTTATTTTTATCTTTTGCATCTTCATAAGGTAAAATTGCTCGAGCTTCTATCTTTGGACAGCCTATCAATTCTACACTTATTAATTTCATTATATTTTTATCTCCATTCTAAATATAAAACCTCTTTTTAAAGGTATGAAAAAGAACTTGAAAAATTTTGATATTTTATAAAAAGTTTTCATTGTTGACTGCCTACCCTGCAATCCCTGACAAATCAAGCGTATATTGGAAAGTTTTTGTTTCGT
>JAJQHF010000115.1 GCA_021199975.1 Candidatus Gastranaerophilales bacterium | reverse complement strand
GTCATAACCTTTCTTCTTTTATTTAATCATGAATTAAATCGATATGCAGGGGGGGAAAAAAACTTGATGAACCATGGTGGGTTTACTGATAATGACAGGGAGTTTATAAAAAGAAATTAAAACAAGTCGGTGGCAGAATGCGGCACCGGATTAGATAAATGAGTGTAAAAATTGAGTTTGTAAAACTTTATTTATATTAAAAAAAAAATTAAGATTTTACTTATAATTTGTGATAAATTTGTATTTGTAAAAGAGATTAAGAAAAAATTCTTTTGCAGTTAAAATTTATGTTTACGGCAAGTTTTTTAATCCCTAAACAGTTTAATGATACAGAGTCAAGGAGATTTTAGGTATGAGCGAATACTTGAGCAAGGAAGAAATTCGTAAATGGAGAAGCTCATTAGAACGCATAACGCTTGAAGAATATGCGGCAAGGTTAGGTAAAGTTATTCAGGAAGAAAAACACGATGATAGTTTGGTTGACAGCGTAATGTTAAGATCGTTAAGCTCTATGTCAACGGAAAAATATGCACCTAAAACAGAAAAAATTCAATCCCTCTCAATTAAATCCTTTAACAGAGAAAAAGAATTAAAAGAAAAAAAAGAAGTAAAGCCTGAAATACAAATAAAAGAAGCAGTAAAGAAAATTGTTGAACCTAAGAAAAAAGCTGTTTCTAAAGAAAAAGAACAAGTTAAAAAAGAAGATGAAGTTATTAATGTATCATTTAATAAAGCTTTGACTTCAAGAGAACAGCTTGTTTTTGACCATTTTATGGCAAATAAAAATACTATTGTATATGCAAAAGATTTGGCTAAAATTTTGGAATTGCCAAGAGATTATGTATATAAATATATTAAAAATTTAAGAAGCAAACTTAATGAAGATGTACTTCAAAATGCCGATAACGGCGGCTATGTACTGAAGGTGTAAAGGCAGTACATGAAAGATAAAAAAACAATTAAAGTTGCTTTCCCCCACATGGGGAACGTATATATCGGTTGGGCGGCTGCGTTAAAAAAACTCGGAGTTGAACCTTTTATTCCTCCCCGTACAAATAAAAGAACACTTGAACTTGCTTCAAAGTATAGTCCGGACTCAATTTGTCTGCCTTATAAATTGGTATTGGGAAATTTCTTGGAGGCAATTGAAAACGGTGTCGATTATGTTGCAATGATTTCCTCCCCCGGTATCTGTCGTTTGGGTGAATATGGACAGTGTATTAAAAATGTCTTAAAAGATTTGGGATATGAAGATAAATATACTGAAATGCAGCTTTATGACGGTTTTAAAGGAATGTATAAATTCCTTACGGAGCTTTCAGGCTGTAAAAATCCGATTATAGCAGCAAAGGCAATTAATATTGCGGTTCGAAAAGTATTTGTCCTTGATAAAATAGAAAACCTGTTTTCTTATTATCGTGCAAGAGAAACAGTTATTGGAACAGCTGAGAAACATTATAACAGAGCACTTGCTTTAATTCTTGAAGCAAATAATACAAGAGAACTTAAAGCCTATGCAAAAGAAGCGGAAGCCGAATTAAAAAAAACCGAAATAGATAAAGACAGAAATGTTCTTAATGTAGATATTACAGGTGAGATTTTTTTGGTTCAGGATCCGTTTTCCAATCAAAATATAGAAAAAGAACTTGGAAGAATGGGTGTTCAGACTAGAAGAAGTTTAACCGTTTCAAGCTTTTTAAAAGATGCTATTATTCCAAAGTTTTTTAAAAAGGGCGAAACTCATTTAGAGCGTGCTTTCAGAATGGCGAAGCCGTATTTAATGCGTGATATAGGCGGTGATGCCTTAGAATCCGTCAGTGATGTTGCATACGCAAATGAAAGAGGAGTTGACGGTATAATTCATGTTAGTCCGTTTACCTGTATGCCTGAAATAATGTCACAAAATATTTTCCCTACTATGCGTGAAAATTGTGAAATACCTATTCTTGCATTGATAATGGATGAACAAACAGGACGGGCAGGCTATATAACAAGACTTGAAGCCTTTGTAGATTTAATGCGCCGCCGCAAGTTATACAAACAAAAGCAGGAAAAAGTTAAAGTTTAAATAAATTTGAGCTTTCTAACGGCGAAAAGAAGCGGGATTTACTCAAGGGAGAACCCCAAGAAAATGTGGGTATAAGCATACAGCAACAAAACGCAGATGCGGCTTGCCCGAAGGACAGTAAAATCCAAGAACGCTAGCGGCAGCAGCACACCGAATTAGATAAACACTGCCATCAAACATTGCTTAATGACAGCAGGAATGATTTTCTTCGTGATGATGACTGCAATTTGCTTCACTTACTTGAACTAATTTGCCGTTGATATAATTATTTACCGCATTGTCCGCACTGCCTGTAATACCTGCATAAAGCTCAATTCCGTATTCTTTTAATGCGCCTATTGCACATCCGCCTATCCCGCCGCAAATTAAAACATTTATTTTATTTTCTTCAAGTAAATAAGCTAAAGCGCTGTGTCCTAATTCATTTGAAGATACAATTTCAATATTAATAATTTTATTATTTTCAACCTCATACACTTTAAATTCTTCCGTATGTCCAAAATGTTGAAAAACTTCACCATTATCGTATGTAACCGCAATTTTCATATAAATATCCTCTCTATTTTCAAACTTATTATACCACAACATTTAATGGCTTATATATTAAGAAATATTAATCCTAAAAAACCTTGTGTTTATTCGTTTTTGGGTAATTTAGCAAAAATAATTGTATAAAAAAGGCAATTATTTAAAAGTTATATACTTTATATATATGTAGCTGATAAATCAAAAATAAAAAACGAAACCGATAAAAATTTTATATTCATACTTACCTTACTTACTACCTTTACTAACACACGAGGAAATTGAAAAAGATTTCAGAGGAACAATTAAAAAGTTCCTTTTTTTTTGTGTGTGAATATTTTAAAATGAAGAAGGATGATAAGGCGGAAAGATAATGAACAGCCAAAGGCGGGCAAAATGCGGCACTGATTAAATATGTAGAGAGGGATTATATTAATTACAAGAAGAAACAGCTGTTTCTTTTTTAGATAGTTTCTTTATGTGGTTTTTACATTTAAGTTTAAAACCTAAAACAGTTATAACTTTATGTTTTTTGTTTGTATCATTTTTTACTGATATTATATTTTCTAAGAAACTGTTGTTATAAGAAACAGGTTTTAAGATTTTTATACCTAATATACATATTTGTTTATATTTTTGATTATTAATGTAAGCATTTTTTATAGAAAATATTTTTTTCAAACCTTTTAAGTTGTTAAATAATTGTATGTTTTCTTTTATAATCTGATATTTATCCTGTTTATTGTAGTATAAAGAGTTTGTTATTAAATTGCTGGCATAGAAATCGGGCATAACTACTGCTGAAAAGAAACCGGCTTCCTGAGCTATCATAGGATAAATTCTTTCTATTGCATGAGATATTGTTCTGTTTGGAGGTAAGGGTTCGTCGGGGAAATCTTCATAAGTCCAAGATTTTCTAAATAATGGCGCTATTGCTTCCTTTCTTACCCAAAACATTGAACCAAAAGGTGCATTGGGATTTTTATCAAAAGGTATTTTCAGATTAAGTATTTCATATAGATTTTTCAAATGCTCCAAATTTCTACGAAGTTTATCATGAAATACGATATATGTTGGCGGAGGGCATATTAAACCTAGATATTTATTATCATTGAACATTGATATAATATTACTTACATATTCTTTTGTTGCTAAATTATTTTCAAAGCAGTGATGTTGAAAGTTTATTCCATAAATTAATCCTTCTACGCTTGTGGGCGTTTTTTTATCATGCATACAGCATATCAAATCATAATTTTCAAAAACATCTCTGCAAGTAACTAAATATGCGGAAACATCTCTACCCCTGTTTTCTTTTAAACGAAATATAAAATGATATTCATTTATTGATTTTGTTTTCTCTTTGCTTAAATCTATAACATTTTGTTTTGAAGAAACAATATAAATGTCTGTTCCTTCGGGCATAGACTTTGCATATTTCAAACAATAATCAATTAAATCTTCATAATATATATATAAAATAAGTGCAATTTTTTGATTTTTAATGGTATTTATTGTTGTTTTATGCTCTGATGGCAGAACATAATACATTTGAAAAAAATCCTGAATAACAGACATCGGATGAATTGCAAGAATATCTTGATAAATCATATTAACATCATAATTTGTGTTTTTATTTAAATATTTTATTAAAGAATTTGATAATGAAGAATTAAATCGAAAACGAACGCAAGAATAATAATTTTCTTGAACAATTGATTTTCGTTTTACTAAAGGAAGTTTAAATTTTTCAATAAGCATTTCCGAATAAAACATAGGATCACAACAGTTTTTACCCATGTGCTTTATATAATCAACATCAATAAAACAATCTGATTTAAAACCAAAGTTTTCAAAATGTTCTGTAAATTTTGTTTCATGTTCCGATATTCCATCTAAGTAATTATCATATAGCGTTAAATCATCCCAATATGATTTAAACTCGGAGGATGAAAACATTTTTTTATTTATGCAGATAAAATAGGATTGAATGTGAAGACGGTATTTTGTATATTTTGTTATTCCCCAAAAATCACAATCTTTAGCTTCCATTTTTTTAAACATATCTTCTAAAGGATATATAGGTCCATAACATGAACAATTTGTAAGAAGCAATTCATCATAATCATTAAGTTTTTCATAACCTATATTTTCAATACCCGCTTTATATGCTCCAAAATCAATACCAAAATTTTCACGTTGCAGAATTTCAGTATTTTTAATACTTAATAAGTTTTTTCGTCCCTCGTCCGTTATGCCGCCGTTAACGACAACAACAACTTTTTCGCAAATATCAGCCAATGATTTTATATAATATGAAAAATAATCTCTAACTATTCCGTTTTTCTCCCAAAAAGTACAAATGCAATATCTTTTCTGCATAAATAACATCCTTAATAAAAAAAATTATACTATGCGATTATAGTATCACGGACAATTGAATAAGACAAATTTATAGTGAGTTTGCGGAGAAATTATAATTTCTCCGCAAACTCCGGGGAACGGTTTCGAGTCAGGTTATGTGCTATCCCGCACACGACCTAACCCTCACACACCTTAGGTTGTCATTGAAAAGCGGATTGTGCGCAGAGGGTGGAACTGGAAAACGTTGAGTTTTTCCGTTCAGACCCGTTTGACAAAGGGAACCACAGAACCGAAGGTGATATGTGTGACCCTGTCTGCGAAGCTAATGCGCACAACCAAGCAATCTCCAAAATTTGTCAATTTTGGGATTTTTCCGCAGACTCTAGTACAGCTAATATGTTTATGATAGGATTAAGCATGTAATTTTTTTAAATAAATTGAGGTATTAATTCAGATGAAAAAAATTAAATCGGTTCTGTTAGTAAGTCATGAACTCTCTTATACAGGCGCACCTCATTCTTTACTGGATATTGCAAAAATATTAATTTCAAATAATATAAATGTTGAAGTTTTTTCATTACAGGACGGAGTATTTAAATCAGAGTTTGAAAAATTAGGAATAAAAGTTTCAATTAAATCATCAGCTGACTTTCAGTCCAATTTAACAATAAGAGAAATTTTAAAATTTGATTTGGCAATATGCAATACTATACGGTCATTTACCCCATATAATTATATTAGAAAATTTATACCTGCTGTTTGGTATATTCGTGAAGGTAAGTTTTGTAGAAGAAATTGTACTTCCATTTGTGAAAAAGTAATAAAAAAATCTAAAGATATATATACAGTTAGTGAGTATACTGCTGAATATTACAAAAAGGTTTATAACAATTCCAAAGTAAATGTTGTTCATAACAGTACTGAAGATTTTTACGATGAAACCTTTATAAAAACATCCGAACAAAAATTAAGAGTTCTTTTTATGGGCTCAATAGAATACAGGAAAAGACCGGATATTATTGTTAAAGCTGTAAAAACACTTCCTGAAAGATATCAATCCAAAATCACATTGACTATAGCAGGGTTGCTTCCAAAAGACAATCCTAATATTAAATATTATCAGCCGATTTTAAAAAATATCGAAAATATTGATAATATAAGTTATATAGGTGAAATTACAAATGAAAATAATAAAATACAATTATATAAAAATACAGATATAGTAGTTGTTCCATCGATGGAGGAAACCTGTTCAAGGGTTGTGTTAGAAGCTTTAATGATGGGAATACCCGTAATTATAACAAAAGATACAGGGGCAAAATATGCTGTTGATGAAAAATCAGGTTGGATTGTGGAAACAGGTGAGTTTGAACCCATCAGCAAAATTCTGTCAGATATTATTGATAAAAAATATAATTTAGAAGAAATGTCTAAGCACGCAAGGGAAAAATATTTAGAAACATCAACTATGGAAATTTATAATAAAAATATTTTATCCATGGTTAATAATAAAATTAATAAGGAAAAATATAAAAAGTATATAGCTCCAATAAAACTTGGCATATCATTGTTTAGGAAAATTTTCAATATTGAAAATTCATACAATACTACAGGCAAAATATATAAGGTAATAACAATCTTCGGAATAAAATTAAAAATTAGGAATTATAAAAAGGAACTCATAGAACTTGAAAAAAGAGTCTACTTTTTAGAAAATAATATGGATAGCAGTGGAAAAAGTTATGCGCAATCAAATCTTCAGGAACAGATAAATAAATTTTATTTGGATAATTATGAATTATCCGAATTGCCAAAATTTTCAATTATAATGCCTGTGTATAACAGGTTATTTTGTATTTCAAATGCAATTCATAGTGTTTTAAATCAAACATATAATAATTATGAGCTGATAATTGTAGATGATGGTTCTACTGACGGAACAGAAGATTTTATAAAATCTAATTATAAAAATGAGTTAACAACCGGAAAAATGAAATATATAAAACAAAATCATCAAGGTGTCAGCAGCGCTAGAAATACGGGTCTGAAAAATTGTTCAAATGACTGGATATGCTATTTGGATTCGGATAATGCCGCAACAAAAAATTTTTTGGAAACTTTTGCAGTTAATATACTAAAATACAGATATGCTCAGATATTTTACGGAAAAACAATACAAATATACAATAATATAATTGTTGGACATGAGTTTGATTATAATGCACTTCTTAAAGAAAATTATATTGATATTGGAATTTTTGTTCATAATAAGTCACTGTTTTATAAATATGGCGGTTTTGATGAAAACCTAACAAGACTTGTTGATTGGGATTTAATTATTAAATACACAAAAGATAATATTCCAATTTTTATTGATGAAATATTGTGTATATACAATGGTTCCGATGTATATGAAAGAATAACAAATATAGAAAAGATAAATAAAAATAAGGAAAAAATTG
>JAJQHF010000212.1 GCA_021199975.1 Candidatus Gastranaerophilales bacterium | reverse complement strand
TTGTTACATTATGTTAAAATTTTTTCATTATTTTTTTTATTAAAGCAATTATTTTTTTTATTTGTTTTGATTATTATATAAGGAGACTTTAAGGTAATTATGACAAATATTATAAATTCAATTGAAAATTATCAGGTATCTAATTCTGGTATAAAACAAGAAGAACTCCAAACAAAACTTGCACAGCCGGTGAAAACAGCAACTGACAGTTTTGAAAATAATTCTGCCGGAAAAGTCGTTTCAGGCAATACAAATGACCCTGATGTAATGAAAAAAACCTTACTGTTACTTCCTCCTATTGCTTTTGCGGATGGACTCATAAATAAGGCTATCGGCGGAAAAGGAGAAGGTTTATTAGGCAAAGCTGCATCTCTCGGGGATAAAATATCTAATGCTCTGCATTTAGATAAAATATTCTCTTCCGAAAATGAAAGTAAATTTTCTAATTTTATAAAAAATAACAGATTTACAAAATATTTTACAAATGATTATAAGGCAATACCAAAGAGTTCTTTTGCAAAAAGCCAAACTATGTCGCAAAAATATTCGCAAGAGATTATAGACGGACTTTTAAGTCTTGAGAAAAATCCCGAATATGCTCATTTATTTAAATATGGACAAGAAGGCGCATTATCAAATGAAACATTAAATACTCTTTATAAAATAGGAAGTTCAAAAGCATCTAAAACTTCAGCAGACGAACTTATAAAAGCTCTTGATGATGTTGCGGATAAAGGTGTATCCTCCGTAAAAAAGGGATTGACCGGTAAAACTGATTTTTCAGAATTAAAAAATAAACTTAAAGCTTCCGATATGAAAATGGGTAAAACTAAAATCGGGAGTATGTTTGCAAAAGGCACACTAAAAACAAAAGATATACTAACTTTTGGCGGTGGATTATTAAGTTTAGGCTTTGCAGCAAACGCAATTGTTCAGGCTGTAAAAGCAACAAAAGAAGCACCTAAAGGTGAAAAGAAAAGTACCTTTATGCACGTACTTTCAGAAAACTATATCGGTCTTGCTTTATTCCAACCCAGTATTAACTTATTATATAAAGCTGGCGGCAATAAATATAGAGGTATGACAATTGAAGGCAAAGATGCTTTAAAAGAATTGGTAACAAAAACAAATGCCGATAAAACACTTACAAAAGAAGGCTATAAAGTTGCAAAACTTCAAAAAGACTTATTAATAAAAGGTGTATCAAAAGATAAAGTTGCCGAATTAGCAGGGAAAAGCTTAAGCGAAGCAAAAACAATGGCAAAATCTCTTAAAAACCAAGGCGGAAAATTAAAGTTTTGGGAAAAACCGCTTAAAGCCGCAGGTAAATTATTGGATACAGGGCTTGACAGCATAAAAAGTCCGACAAAACTGGGAAAAGCAGCAGGCAAATTAAAAGGATTTGCGGCAGGCTTCGGAAGATTTGCAATAATAATGTTCGTAATTCAACCATTTATACAGAAACCTGTTACAAAATTAATTCATAAAATTTTTGGAGAGCCAAAAACATATTTGGCAAAACAAGAAGCTGCAAACAAAACAGCTGAACAAACAAATCAAACACCTCAAAATATACAACAACAAAATACTGAAACAAATCTCATAAAGAAATGGACTCAAGAGCCGGCTCAACCTCAGGCTTCTTCTCAACAGGCTCAACAGGTACAACAGAATTCATCTGATACACCTTTCGTTACGCCAAAAACAACTGTACCTCAACAGAACTCTGTAACAGGAAGCCAAAATATAAATAATCCGGCTCCTGATGCTTCCTCTGAAATACCAGCAGCTTCATTAAACACGGAATCAGGTGATGATGTTCAACCTTTAAAACCTCAACAAAATGAAGAAATTCCTGCTTTAAATATTTTTTCAAAAGACAAAAATGAAAATACAGAAAGATACATTCCAAGTACTGAAGTTGAAGCAAATAATAATGCTGATGAAGAAGAACAAGCTTTAAAAGAAGCAAATGAATTTATAAAAGAAAATCAGAAATTTAAGAAAAACGTAAGAAATCTTTTAGACAGAACTTAACAAATTCTAAAAAAAATGATAAAATCAATCAATGTTAATTCATTATATTGCTTATTATATAGAATATCTTGAAATAGAATGCGGGCTTGCCTTAAATTCTATTCTTGCCTACAAAAGTGATTTATATTCCCTTTCGGATTTTTTAAATGAGCAAGAGTTGGACAATATCACAGATATTCAGCGCTTACATCTTAATATGTACATAAAAAATCTTTATGATAAAAAATATACACCGAGAAGTATTACAAGAGAGATAGCTTCAATTAAAGGTTTTTTTAAATGGTTAAATATAAACGGATATTTAAAACATAATCCTGCTTTATCAATAGAGCAGCCCAAATTACCCAAACGGCTGCCTAAGGTTCTTTCAATGAAGGAAATATCAGAACTTTTGAATTTGAGCATGTCTTCAATTGATAAAGCCGTTTTTGAACTTTTATATGCTACCGGTATGAGGGTCTCAGAACTTACGGACATACAACAGGGGAATATAGATTTAAATGCAAAATACATAAGATGTATCGGAAAAGGTTCTAAAGAAAGAATTGTTCCAATCGGCAATAAAGCCTGCATTGCAATGAAGAAATATTTTAAAGAAAGAGATTATATTGTTAAAAAGTTTAATATATCATCAAAATATTGTTTTATAAAAGAAAACGGAAAGAAATTAACAAGGCAGGATGTCTATAATTTTATAAAAAAAATAGGAAAAAATATAAATAAAGATATATCTCCGCATACAATAAGACATTCTTTCGCCACTCATTTGCTTGAAAACGGTGCCGATTTAAGAATAGTTCAGGAACTATTGGGGCACAGCGATGTGTCAACTACGCAATTGTATACCCATATCAGCAAAAAACGCTTAAAAGATATATATTTTTCAATTAACAAATAAAAATATTTTCTTAATTTATTGGCAAAAAAAATATTTACGGTTTTTTATATAAACGTATGTTTTAAAAATAAGGTTTAATATGAAAATTACACCGGTAAATTATTCTTATAATAAGAGTCAATCAAAAGCACAGGATTTTAAAGGTTTGTGGGGGAAAACATCAAGAAATACAGATTATGATGCAGCATTAGGCGTTCCAAAGGTAGAAGATGTGTATTATTATTATCCATTCTCAGGTGAAAAAAAAGAAGAAATTGAAGAAGTTAAAAACAAATACACCTCTGCTTATGTGGAGAATAATTCAAAATATAGGGTTAAAGATTGCAGAGTATGTACATACCTTCCTTTTACAAAAGCCGATTATGACGGATATTCTTCATTAACAGACGGTTCAAAATTAACAAAAGATGATAAATCCATACATTCATACGTGCAAGATAAATATGTAAATAATGAATACGGAAACAACCAAACACCTGCGGTTAACGTAAAAATTTAAATTTTTATATTAGCATTGCCGCCATACATGCAGAGATATAAGAAGTCAAAGTACCAGCAATAAGTGCTCTTATTCCCATTCTTGCAAGATTTTTTCTTTGATTTGGCGCTATTTCTCCAATACCTGAAATTTGTATTGCTACGGAGGTAAAATTAGCAAAACCGGACAATGCAAATGTTGCAATTATAAAGCTTTTTTCTGATAATACCTCTTTTAAAAGGGTTAAATCCGTAAAAGCTATAGCTTCATTCAAAACAAATTTAGTTCCCAACAAAGACCCGACGGTTGTAACTTCATTTAAGGGAACCCCCATTAATATAGCAAACACCGAGAAGATTTTACCAAAAATCATCTTTATTGATAAGTGTTCAATATCCATGCCCAAAAAAGATAAATTTACATGTAAAAAGTTATGAGCAAATACTCCAAATTTACATAAAAAGTAATCAATTAATGCTATTAATGCTATTAATGCAATAAGCATGGCAATAACGTTTAAGCCTACTTTCATACCGTCAGATGCTCCTTTTGATATAGCATCCAAAACATTAACATCCGTTCTTCTTTTTCTTATTTTAAAATCCTTCATGGTTTGAGGTTCAAGGGTTTCAGGATAAATTATTTTAGAAACCACTAAAGCGCCTGGGGCAGCCATAATACAAGCTGCAAGCATATATTGAGGAGGAATGCCTATACCCGCATAAACGGCAATTAATCCGCCCGACATACATGCCATAGAACCTGTCATGGATGCTAAAATCTCTGACCTCGTAAGATTTGGCAAATACGGCTTTATCATAATCTGTGCCACTACCTGTCCGACAAAAGAGCTTGCAACATTTGATAATGCTTCCGCACCTGATACATCCATTAATTTATTTACAATTCTGCCTAAAAACGCTACAACTCTTTGCATTATTCCGTAATAATACAAAATATTTACAAGTATCATCATAAATATTAATGCGGGAATTAAATTCATTGCAAACATAAATGCTTTGTCTCCGAACAATTCCCTTAAAACCTCGGGGCTGTTTGATAGAGGTCCGAAAACAAAATCTGCGCCTTCTGTTGCAAAATCAAGAATTTTTTCTACAAATTTTCCGATATATTCAAATATCATTTTCCCCGGCGGGAATTTTAAAATAAATACAGCAAGCAAAAACTGTAATACAAGCCCGACTATTATTGTTTTATAATTGATTGCCTTCCTGTTTGCAGACATTAAAAATGCTATTAAAAGCATTGCTATAATACCGATTATTCCAAACAATATATTCATAAATAATAATCCCGACATGTAATATTCTTTTATCATACTATAAACTATAAAATGAATAAAATTGTAAAGAAATCAGACTTATTATTTTTGGATTTTTTTAACAATCATTGTACAATATAATTATGAAAAAAAGTTTAATCATTTGTTTAATATTATTGCTGATAAGCTCCGCTTCTTATGCGATGCAGCCTAAAGAAATACAGTTCGTTTATATAAACGGTTCTAATAATAACGATAAAAAAATGAAGAATTGGTTTTATGACGGAATGAATAAACTTCACCCTAAGATGTCAGAAGCTTTTTTTGCTTCACCTTTTATTCAGGAAAATTTGTTAAAAAAAGGAAAATACACAATTGCTAAAGATCCTGAGGCATTCTTTTGGGGAGATAAAAGCAATGAAGAAATTCAAACTATTAATTCAGATCTAAAAATTACAAAAATGTTCAGCCCAAAAATTGCTCAAACCGTAAGAACATTATTGGCTTACTTCCTTCATGATGCAATATGGGTATCCCATTACAGAAATATGCATCCTGTTCTAGAAGATTTACACTCGCAGGTTATGCTTGATTATAAGGCTGAAAAACCGGTGATACTGTTTGGCTACAGCGCAGGCGCCTTTGTTTCTTATGAATATATGTTCAATAAGCTGCCTTATATTGATATTTCTGATTATTATGAACATACAAACTTATCTGATGATTTCAAAGAATTTGTAAAAGAAAACAAACAAAATAATACTTGTATTGATGCTCTTATTCAATCCGGATTAGCCGTGTATAGCGCAGAAGGGAAGCTTGTTCCCGGCATGGATTTAGCAAATGCAAAACAAACATATTTAAAGCTAAATGATTATACTTGTGAAACTTGTGTTCCTGATGGCGCATTAATGGGAATTGTTAATTTTGCAAGCCCGTTGGTTTTATTTTATTCTGACATTTCTAACCCTAATTACTCTTTAACATATTACAATAAATTATTATACAAATATCTTCTTGAAAACGGCATGTTTTGGCTGACGGTTAATTATGCCGATGATCCTTTAGGCTATCCGACAACAAGAAATATATCGTATAAAGATTTAAAAGATAAAGTTGATATAGAAATTTTACCAAGCGAGGGATTTTTATACAGTAAGTCTGATATAAAAAGCAGAAGAACATTTATAGGCGCTCATACTTCTTATTGGGCAACAGGCAAAAAATTTTCTCAAGCTGTTGCAGAGGCTTACGAAGAGGGTTATAAACTTTATAATGATAATAAATTATAAATAAAAAGAGCATTTAAGCTCTTTTTACTTTTTCTTTGATTCCGTTATTTTTGTATTGTATTTATTTATAGCTTCTTCTCTTTGAAGTTCAAGTTCTTTTTTTTGTTTGTTTAATGTATATATTCGGTTTTGACGTTCTACATCGGAGATGGTAGTGGAACTTTCCGCCGCTTTTATTTTTGCGTTAGTATCTTTAATTCTTGAATTATAAGCAGATTTAAGTGCTTTCTTTTCATTTTTAAGTGTCTTTAGCTCCGCTTCTGATTCTAAACTTTCAAGAGTAACGGGCTGGTTTGGATTTAAATCATCAATTATTCCTTTTGTTCCGTCTACTGTTTTATTTGTAAAATCTTTTGTTGCTGTAATCGTTTTATCTTTAACTTCTTTTGATTTTTCTGCCGTTTTCTTTGCGGCATTTTTTGTGGCACTAACTGTTTTATTTGTTGCATTTTTTGTAGCATCTGCCGTTTTCTTTGCGGTTTCTTTTGTGGCTTTAACCGTTTTATCCGTCGTTTCTTTTGTAGCTTCTAGTGCCTTTGATGCAGCGGAGGGTTCTTCCTTTTCATATTTAACATCTATTGTATTGATTGAAGATGCAGGAATTTCAATCTTTACAACAGGCTCCGTCTCTGCATTTGCAACAGTTCCAGAATAACAAAATACTGAAAATACAATAAATTGCAACAATATAGATTTTTTCATTATTAACTCCTTATAAATATACTTAATTATACTTTACAATTATGATTATTATTATGTCAATAAAACAAAAGAAGGAGTTTTTATACAAAAAAGAGGACGACAACCTGCCGCCCTCATAAAATATCAATTTAATGTTAATTTAAAGGATTTAAATCTTTAATGCTTTTTTTGGTTTGTTCTTTTGTATTTTTTGCATTATTTTTAGCATTTTTCTTTTTTGATTTTACATCAGATTTAGTATCTTTTACATCCTTTTTAAGCGCATTTTCATGAGATTTTACATCAGATTTTGCATCTTTTACATCTTTCTTTAAATCGGATTTTGCATTATCAACCTGTTTAAGTTTCTTAGAAAGAACAGATTCTTCTTGAGAAGTGTTAACTTTAATTCCGGGTTTTGTAATACTAACATCAGCCGCATGAGAAGCTAAGTTGTAAGAGAAGCAGAATACACCTGCTAAAGCTAAAGTAAGTAATGATTTTTTCATTTTATTTTCCTCCTTTTTTAACTAAAACCATTTATAACTTCTTTGATATGAATTACTGTTTTCCTGTTGTGTTTGCTGAGTTTTTTTCTGCACTGATGATTTTTTATTACCCTTAGATGAATCCATCGCATCCCTTGTAGCATTTTCCATCATTCGTGCCAATCCTGATTCTTTAATTTTAACTCCTGATGTAGGAACAAATTTATCTACATTCGGGTTGTCATCATTGTTTCCGTCATCATAATAATATACAGCACATGCC
>JAJQHF010000188.1:5389-7455 GCA_021199975.1 Candidatus Gastranaerophilales bacterium | reverse complement strand
AAACCTGATGATTTTATTGATATAATCGGTCCTTTGGGAAACGGCTTTAATATATATAATAAAAAATCTTTTTTAATAGGAGCAGGTATCGGCATTGCACCTATTGCATATTTAAAATCCAAATTAGATAAAGAGAATATTGAAAATCTTTTTATATCAGGTTTTTTGAACAAAAATGAAGTTCCTGATTGTATAAAAGTTGATAAAATATATACTGATGACGGCTCAATGGGAGCAAAAGGAAGTGTTCTTGATTATGTCGAAGAACATATATTAAATTACAAGCCTGAAATTATTTATACATGCGCTCCTTATATTGTTTTAAAAGAAATATCTCTGCTCGGTAAAAAATATAATATAAAAACCATGGTTGCAATGGAAAAAGTTATGGCGTGCGGAATAGGTGTATGCAGAGGCTGTGTTATAGATATCATAAAAGACGGTAAAATCCAAAATGCGGCAGTTTGCAAAGACGGTCCGGTATTTAGTGGAGATGAGATTGTATGGCAGTAATTACCGGTATAATGCAGACAAATTTAAACGGATTAATTTTAAAAAATCCGATAATGACCGCCTCAGGCACATACGGCTATGCGGATGAATACAATGACTTTATTGACGTTTCAAATATAGGTGCAATTGTAACAAAGGCTATTTCACTTAAACCGGGAGAAGGCAATAAACATTTAAGAATAGCTGAAACCAAAGCAGGCATGATTAATTCAATAGGGCTTGAAAATGTCGGTATTGAAAAGTTTTTGGAAATCAAACTGCCTGTTTTAAAGTCAAATAATATAGAATTTATAGTAAATATAGCAGGTTCTGCGCAGGAGGAATATGTCGAGCTTGCTAAAATCTGCAGCGAAAATAAAATAAAAGCAATTGAGCTGAATGTTTCATGCCCGAATGTAAAATCAGGCTGTTTAGAATTTGGAACGGATGAAAATTCTCTTTATAAACTTGTTTCATCGGTAAGAAGAGAATACGGCGGTTTTCTTATAGTTAAACTTACACCTAATGTAACGTCTATAGAAAAAATAGGGCTGGCTGCTCAAAAAGCGGGGGCAGATGCAATAAGTGCCATAAACACATTAAAAGGCATGTCAATAAAATTGAATATTTTTAATGGCAAAATAAATAAAACTATAGTGCAGGGCGGATATTCCGGGACTGGAATTAAACCTGTTGCAATCAGTGCTGTTAACAGGTTATATAAAACGGTAGATATTCCCATAATAGGAATAGGCGGAATAGAAACGCTTGATGACGTTTTAGAATTTTTTGCCGCAGGCGCGCAAGCAGTACAAATCGGAACCGCAAACTTTACACACCCTGAAACGGCTGAAAAACTTGTATTTGAATTGCAGAGTTTTATTGAAAAAAACGGATTTAGAAATTTAGATGAATTAAAAAATGAATTGAGGAAATAATATGACAGAGGAAGTTTTAAATTTACTTGAAAAAGCGCAGGGCGTACTGCATGGACATTTTTGTTTAACTTCGGGGCTTCATTCCGATATATATTTTCAATGTGCAAAATTATATCAGTATCCTGATATAACAGAGCAGTTAGGGAAAAAATTGGCTGAAAAATTATCCGATATTGAATTTGATACGATTATAGCGCCTGCAATAGGCGCAGTTATTATAGGTTATGAAACAGCAAAACAGGCAAAAAAACGCAATCTTTTTGTCGAAAGAAAAGACGGTGTTATGCAATTAAGAAGGGGATATACCCTTAAAAAGGGTGAAAAAGTCGTTATTATTGAGGATGTTATTACAACCGCAAGAACAATAAAAGAAACAATGGAAGCAATTAAAGAGTTTGAACCAGAAATTGCTGCTGTAGGCTGTATTGTAGACAGAACCAAAGGCAAAACAGAGTATAACATTAAATCGTTAATGCAAATTGACCCTGTTGTATATGAACCTGATAACTGCCCGTTATGTAAAGAAAATATTCCGCTTGTTAAACCCGGAAGCAGAGAAGAAAAGGCAAAAGCATAATGGAACATTTAATTGATATTAAAAGTATTTCCAAAGAAGAAATTTTAAATATCATAAAT
>JAJQHF010000188.1:0-5379 GCA_021199975.1 Candidatus Gastranaerophilales bacterium | reverse complement strand
CATAAATCTTGCAAAAGAATTTAAATCGGGAATAAAAAAATCTGATATTGAAAAAAAGACTCTTGCATTAATGTTCTGTGAAAATTCAACAAGAACAAAATGCAGTTTTGAAATAGCAGGACAGAAACTGGGAATGAACATTGTAAACTTTGATATATCGCATTCTTCTCTTTCTAAGGGAGAAAGCTTAAAAGATACAATGGAAAATTTATTTTTCTTAGGCGTAAATGCAGTTGTTATAAGGCATTCATTATCAGGTATAATAAATAACGTTATGCGGCTTGTAAGTTATCCGATTAAATTTGTAAACGGCGGCGACGGAACTCATGCACACCCTTCTCAAGCTTTACTTGATTTTTATACAATGCTTGAAAAAATAGGAAGTGTTGAAAATAAAAAAATTACAATAATAGGTGATGTTTCACACAGCAGAGTCGCAAAATCCAATATAAGCCTTTTATCAAAATTCAATGCAGATATTCATCTTTGCGCGCCGTCTTATCTTCAATTTGAAAATTTTGAAGCTTTTAATGTTAAATATCATGACAATGTAAAAGAGGCAATTTCGGAGGCTAATGTCGTTATGGTTTTAAGAGTTCAAAATGAGCGCCACGAAAAAGAAGGATATCCCGATTCAAGTGAATATAAAAGATTATATGAAATTGATACGAACCTTTTAAAGCAATATGCCGCTGATGATGTAATATTAATGCACCCCGGGCCTGCTAACAGAAATATAGAAGTTTCTTCTGAACTGCTTGATACACAAGTCGGTAAAACTATACTGGAGCAGGCTCAAAACGGAGTTTATGTCCGCATGGCAATATTAAACACGTTATTGAAAGGGGATAATTATGCTTCTTAAAAACGGTAAAATAGTAAATCCGAAAAATAATTTTGAAGATATCTCCGATATAAGAATTGAAAACGGCAAGATAAAAGAAATATCTGAAAATCTTGCCCCTTATACTGATGAAGAAACTATAAATTTAACAGGGAAAATTATAGTTCCCGGATTAATTGATATGCACTGTCACCTTAGAGAACCGGGATTTAATGAAAAAGAAACAATAAAAACAGGCATTGCCTCTGCCATAAACGGAGGTTATACGGCAATATGCCCTATGGCCAATACAAATCCTCAGGTGGATAATGCCGCTACGCTTAATTATGTTATAAGCAAGGCAAAAGAGGTTAGTGAAATAGGTTTTTATCCGATTTGTGCCGTTACAAGAGGATTAGAAGGAGAAAAAATCGTTAATGTATCAGAACTTCTTTCTAACGGAGCAGCAGCTTTTTCTGATGACGGAAAACCTGTTGAAAACATGTACCTTTTAAAAGAGGCTTTAAAATATATTAACTCTCATAACTCTTTGATTATATCGCATTCGGAGGATTCTTCGCTTGCTCATGGCGGTGTCATTAATGAAGGTAAAGTTTCAACAAGACTCGGCTTAAAAGGAATACCTGATATAACGGAATCTCTGGCAGTTGCAAGAGAACTGGAAGTCGTAAGAAGTACAAACGGCAGATATCATTTTGCTCACATTTCAACAAAACGTTCGGTGGAACTCATAAGACAGGCTAAAAAAGAAGGGTTAAATGTTACCTGCGAAACAGCCCCTCATTATTTCAGCCTTACGGAAGATGATATTATTGATTATGATGCAAAATATAAAGTAAATCCGCCTTTAAGAACAAAAACTGATTTGGAAGCGGTTATAAAAGGATTGCAAGATGGAACAATAGATGTTATTGCAACCGACCACGCACCTCATACCGTACACGAAAAACAATTGCCCGTTCAAAATGCGCCAATGGGGATAGCAGGATTTGAAACGGCGCTCGGGCTCACATTGACATATCTTGTTCATACGGGGAAATTAACGTTAAAAGAAGCAATAAAAAAATTAACATCGGCGCCTTCTGATATACTCAACCTTGAAAATCAAGGAAATATTAAAGAAGGAGCAGAGGCAAATCTTACCGTTATTGATTTAAATGAAGAATGGATTGTTGATGCTTCTATGTTTAAATCAAAATGCAGAATTTCACCTTTCGACAAATATAAATTGAAAGGCAGAGCAAAAATGACAATAATAAAAGGTAAAATAATTAATATAGGATAGATTAACATGCAAATAAAACCGGAAATAAAAGAGAAAATAGTAATTGCGCTTGATGTAGATACTTTGGAGCAGGCAAAAACATTAATTACAGAGCTTAAAGACTATGCAGGGGTGTTTAAAATCGGCTTACAGCTGTATATGGGCTGCGGGCTTGAAATTTTTAAGTTTATGAAAGAACAGAATATTAAATTCTTTTTTGATGCAAAACTCCATGATATTCCAAATACCGTTGCAAAAGCCTCGGAAAATATTATAAGAAACGGCGCTTCATTTTTTAATATCCATACAACAGGCGGAGAGGAAATGATGAGAACGGCGCAGGAAGCCGCAAGAAAAACGGCTAAAGAATTGGGATATGAAAATCCTACAATCCTTGGCGTTACGGTTCTAACCAGTATAAGTGAAGAATGCCTTCAAAACGAACTGAAAATTCCTTATAATCCGAAAGATTATGCAATTAATCTTGCTTTAAACGCAAAAAGAAGCGGATTAGACGGTGTTGTAGCAAGTGTTTGGGAAGCAAGAAGAATAAAACAGGTCTGCGGTAATGATTTTAAAGTCCTATGCCCCGGAATACGACCTGATTGGTCAAACAAAAATGACCAAAAAAGGCTTGCAACCCCATCAGTTGCAATAAAAGAAGGAGCCGATTACCTTGTAATAGGCAGAGCTGTTACTAGTGCAAATGACCGTGTTAAAGCTATTCAGATGATATATGAAGAAATAGAAAATGCTTTATTAACTCAAAACAAATCTTATGCCGTTTCAAAAGGGAAACTTATTTTAGAAAACGGTATGATTTTTGAAGGCGAATCAATAGGCGCTGACGGTACTTCTTACGGTGAAATAGTTTTTAATACTTCAATGGCGGGCTATCAGGAGATTTTAACAGACCCCTCATATGCAGGACAGACAATTGTTATGACTTATCCTGAAATAGGAAATTACGGTATAAACAGAGATGATTTTGAAAGCGGCAAAATTCATGCTAAAGGATTTGTGGTAAAAAATATGTGTGAACATGAATCTCACTATAAAAGCTATATCTCACTTTCAGATTATCTTAAACAAAATAATATTATCGGCTTAAAAGGAGTGGATACAAGACACCTTACCCAAATAATAAGAAACTTTGGGTCTATGAATTGTGCTTTAACCACAGGCGATATAACGCATGAAGTCAAAGAAAAAATAAAAGAATACAAAATAAGTAAAAATATTACGCTCGATATAACTGCATATAAAGTTGAAAGATTTTCAGGCACGGGGATAAAGCTTGCTATTATAGATTTAGGTATAAAAAAGAGTATTTTAGATAACTTTAAATCCTTAAACTGTAATATAACTCTCTACCCGGCCGATGTTAAAGCAGAGGAAATATTAAAAGAAAACTTTGATGCCGTTTTGCTTTCAAACGGACCGGGAAATCCTGAAGATGCTATACAGACAATTGAAACAGCAAAAAATTTGTTAGGTAGAATAAAACTGTTTGGTATCTGTTTAGGACATCAAATTTTATCACTTGCTTTAGGTGCAAAAACTTTTAAACTAAAATACGGGCATAGGGGCGGAAATCATCCCGTAATAAACACTCAAACGGGTGAAATTATTATAACTTCTCAAAATCACAGTTATGCTGTTGACGAGAGTTCGCTTCCTCCATATGCAAAAGCTGTATATATAAACCTTAATGATAATACAATTGAAGGAATAGAATGCGAAAAATATAATATCAAAACCGTTCAATTTCACCCCGAATTAACGGCAGGACCTTATGATGCCAATAAAATTATTATAAATTGGGTTCAAGAAGTTGAGCAGTTAAAAAAGATTACAGTATAAAAGAAAGAGATAAATTATGCCGATAAATAAAGATATAAAAAAAGTATTGGTAATAGGCTCCGGTCCTATTGTAATAGGTCAGGCGGCTGAATTTGACTATGCGGGAGTGCAGGCATGCAGAGCATTAAAAGAAGAAAATATTGAAGTAATACTTGTAAATTCAAATCCTGCAACAATTATGACGGATGAAAATATTGCAGATAAAGTATACATTGAACCTTTAACGGTTGAATCACTTGCATATATTATAGAAAAAGAAAGACCAAACGGTGTTATTGCAACACTGGGCGGACAGACAGGATTAAATCTTGCGGTAAAGCTTAATGAAACGGGTATTCTTGAAAAATACGGCGTTGAACTTTTAGGAACGAAAATAGAATCCATAAAAAAAGCTGAAGATAGAGAATTATTCAAAAATTTAATGCTTGAAATAAATGAGCCGATACCTGAAAGCGATATTGTTTCAAGTTTTGAAGAAGCAAAAAAATTTGCACAAAGAATAGGTTTCCCTATAATTGTAAGACCTGCATATACATTAGGCGGAACAGGCGGGGGAATTGCTAATAATTACAGTGAATATGAAGAAATTGTATATACAGGGTTGTCTTTAAGCCCTATTTCTCAGGTGCTTGTTGAAAAAAGTATAGCAGGCTATAAAGAAATTGAATATGAAGTAATACGTGACGCAAATAATACGGCTATTGCAATATGCAACATGGAAAATATTGACCCTATAGGTATACATACGGGCGACAGCTTTGTGGTAGCGCCTACTCAAACGCTTACAAACAAAGAATGCCAAATGTTAAGAAGTGCGGCACTTAAAATAATAAGAGCTTTAAAGATAGAAGGCGGATGTAATGTTCAATTTGCGCTTGATACCGTTAGCAATCAGTATTATGTAATTGAAGTAAATCCGAGAGTAAGCCGCTCTTCGGCACTTGCCTCCAAAGCGACGGGATATCCGATAGCAAAAATAACTACCAAAATTGCAATAGGATACAATCTTCACGAAATTCCAAATTCCATTACAAAGAAAACCGTTGCCGCTTTTGAACCTGCTCTTGATTATGTAGTAACAAAAATTCCAAAATGGCCGTTTGATAAATTTAAACACGGCGACAGAATTTTAGGTACCAAAATGAAAGCAACAGGAGAAGTTATGGCAATAGGCAGAACTTTTGAAAGTTCCTTTAAAAAAGCTGTAACTTCAATTGAGTCAAAATATACGGGTCTGCTGCGCGACAGACATATTGAATGCAGCGAAGATGAACTTAAAGCATTATTGCATGTTCAGGATGACAGAAGAATTTTTAGAGTAGCTGAAGCCATTAACAGGGGTATTAGTGTAAACGAAATAAATAAAATTACAAAAATTGACAATTGGTTTATATATAAAATTAAAAGT
>JAJQHF010000232.1 GCA_021199975.1 Candidatus Gastranaerophilales bacterium | reverse complement strand
TCAAAAATTTCTTTTACGCTTACTGACTGCAAGTTTTTCATTTCATCTAATTTTCTGTAAATTTGCATAACAGGACTTTTGTCATTAGAAAAAATTTTTGCATTTATTTTTAAGTTATTTCCATCTTCATCTACTGTTTTGTGGTTATAATCTATAATTTCAGGGAACATGTCTATAAGTTTTTTATAAACTTCATTATATTCCTCATATTTGCAGATAAAAGAAATTTTAACTTTCCTAAGATGTTTTAAATTATTAGGCATTATTTTTAATTCAAAAATTCTAATTAAAACGAGAATTGCAACCGCAAGAAGAGTAGAAATAACAGCAAGATAAATTTTTCCGCAGCCGCATGCCATGCCGATAGCAGCAACAATCCAAAGAGTAGAGGCAGTTGTAAGTCCGGTAACCGTCAGACCTTGTCTTAAAACAGTACCTGCACCTATAAACCCTATTCCTGTAATTATTTGGGCGGCAACTCTAGCGGGGTCGCCTAACGGATACAATGTTACTGCGGTTGAAAACCCGTATATTGATAATATTGTAAATATGCACGAACCTAAACATACCATTATTTGGGTTCTCAAACCGGCTGATTTGTTTGTCAGTTCTCTTTCAATTCCTATTGCAGAGCCTAAAACAACAGATAAAAGTATCCTTATTAACATATCAAAATCAGTTGTGTGAAAGTAGTTAAAAAAATCTTGCATTTATTATCTTTCCCTGCTGTTAGGATCAAGTACATCTCTAATTGTATCACCTATCACATTAAAAGATAAAACCGCAACAAAAATTAAAAAACCGGGGGTTAAAAGCCATGGACGGGAAATAATATTAACAAATTCCTGCGCCTCTTTTAACATATTTCCCCAACTTGCATCAGGCTGCTGAATTCCCAAACCTAAAAAGCTTAATCCTGATTCTGATAATATATAAGAAGGCACGCTTAAAGTCATTGCAACTATTACATAACTAAGAGTCTGAGGGAGTATATGCTTTGTTATAGTTCTTAAAGTTGAAGCGCCTATTGCTTCTGCGGCAATAACAAATTCTTTTTTCTTTATTGAAAGCACCATACCTCTCACAACTCTTGAAAATCCCGCCCAGCCTATTAAAGCAAGAATTAAAACTATAAGTGTAAAACGCTGTATACTTGTCATATTTGCAGGTAAAACAGATGCTAAGATTATCAAAAGATAAAAGCTTGGAATAGACATAATCGCTTCTGCTATTCTCATCATTATAAAATCAGTTTTTCCCCCGAAATAGCCTGATAAACCGCCATATAACATTCCGAGAGGGAAAGAAACCAAAAGTGCTAAAAAACCGATTGTTAATGAAATTTGACCGCCGTATAAAAGTCTTGAAAAATTATCACGACCGTTTATATCCGTTCCCAAAAGATATAATTCTCCGTTTTTTTCAACATCATAAAAATGTCTGTCAAAAGAGATAAATCCAAATAATTTATATGATTCGCCTTTAGAAAAATATTTAACTCTATATTTGTGTGTTTTATCCTCTATATATTTTGTTTCAAAATTCTCCTTGTCAAAATATCTGATATAGTTATAAGTATATGGAAGAGAAAGTTTTCCCTCTTCGTTAATTATGTAAATTTTTGACGGAGGACAATATGCTTTATTTCTGTTTGAATAATCTTTTGTGTAAGGGCTTATAAAAGAAGCCAAAAATACTGTCAAATAAAGAAAAAGAAGTATAAAGAAAGCATAGCGTGCAAATTTATCTTTTAAAACGGATTTAAAAAGATTTTCATTTTGTAAGGAATTAAAATCAGGTAAATTTGCCATTATGCCGCCTCTACTCTTGGGTCTGCCAATTTTAAAAGAATATCAGCCAATAAGTTTCCAATAACAAGCATTATAGTACCAATCATTAAAGAAGCCATAACAAGATTTATATCGGATTTTAAAACAGCCTCCAATATAAGCCTGCCCAATCCGGGATATTGAAATACATATTCTGTAAGCGCTGCTCCGCTTAAAAGTGAAGCAAATTCAAAGCCTAGTAACGTTATCATCGGGTTTATTGCGTTGCGAAGAGCATGTTTATATACAACTTTTGTTTCGCTTAACCCTTTTGCACGGGCAAATTTAACATAATCAGACTGCAATACATCAAGTAAATTTCCTCTCATTTGCCTTTGAAGTCCGGAAAGAGAGATTGTAAACAAAACAATTACCGGCAGAATTAAATGGTGAAGAATATCCAACATCTTGCCAAACTTTGTCATTTCCGAATAATTATAGCTTGTAAGCCCCCCTGTCGGAAACCATCCTGTTTTAACCGCAAAAATTAACAGAAGCAAGGCAAAGAAAAATGACGGTATTGCCATTCCAATACTGGATAGTATTGTGAGCAGTCTGTCTATAGGTTTTCGCCAATTTAGCGCCGCAATTATACCGAGCGGAATACCCACTGCCCATGTAAAGAATATTACAAAACCAGTTAACAAAATGGTATTAGGGATTCTTTCTTTTAATTTGTCTATTACCTTTTCACCTGTTGTGCAATAGCCTAAATCTCCTTTTACAAAGCTTTTTAGCCATAAACCGTATTGAACAATTATCGGTTTATCAAGCCCGAGCCTTTGTACTTCATAATCAAGAGTTTCCTGAGTAATAGAAGGGTTTAATTTTAATTCCGCCAATGGATCGACAGGGGCAATACGTATTAAAAAAAAGCTTATTATCGATACCAAAAATAAAAGGGGTATCGTTTGTATAATTCTTTTTATTACATATCCTGATAAATTCATACGCTAATTTTAGAATATATGTTAAAATTTGGCAATTAGCCTTATAGTGCTTAATGTTTCTTTATTGTATACAAAAAAGAAATTTGATAAAATAATTTTGTTTTGGAAGTAAGGATAAGTATATGAAAAAAGTTTTTGCGTTTGATATGGGTAAAGCAAGTATCGGTTATTGCGTAAGAGAAGATAATGATATAAAGGAACTTGGTTCTTTAATTATAGATATAAATCATTCTTCCGTTAAAGAAAATAGAGACAGAAGAAGAGTAATGAAAACTATTGAAGCGCATAGAGAGCGGGAAAAATGGTTTAATAATTTATGGGAAAGCAGCGGTCTTAATGCCTTAGAAAAACATGATAAGCGTTTTACAAGAGAATTTGCAGCTAAAAAAGATACTACGGCATATAATTCTGCTGTTTTGCGCTGCAAATTGATTTTAGGCGAAAGATTGGAAGAATGGCAGATATATAAAGCTCTTCACAGTGCAATTCAAAGACGAGGTTATGATAATAACCTTGCTTGGGCAAATTCTGCGGATGATAAAGAAAATGAAAAAGCTGTAAAAACATATTCCTTTGACGGAGATAAAGAACTTATAAAAAATGACATATACAAATATCCTTGTTTTTATGATGCACTGCTATTAGGATTGTGGAATGAACAGACTCCTGATATTTTTAACCGTTCAATCGAGTTAAACCCTGAAAAAATAAGGAAGGCAGGCAGAGTTGCACCAAGATGTCTTGTAGAAAAAGAATTAATTAAATTATGGGAAGAAGCAAAAAAACAGCTTCCTGTATTACAAAAAATCTCTGCCGAAGAATTTTTGTACGGTGAATACAGAGAAGCTTACGGCTCTTATCATAATCCGGAATGGATACAATATAGAGGAACAAAAAGAGATTGGCAGGGAGTTTTAGGTCAAAAAATCCCGAGATTTGATAACAGAGTAATAGCGAAATGCAGATTACTGCCTAAACGCAATGTTTGTAGTGCCGATACTATTGAAAATATTTCTTTTACTTTATTAATGCAGTTAAAAAATTTCAGATATACAAATTCTTTTACTTTTGAAAGTAATCAAATGCTTGCTCCATATGAAATAAAACAGATATATGAAAATAAACTTCCCGAATGGATAGAAAAATTAAATATAAAAAGAAAAGATAAAACGAAAAATCCAAGTTTTACAATCTCTAAAACCGATATTGAATCGGTTATCGGCAAGAAAACGATAAAAGAAAAAACGGACTCATTAAAAGCAAATATTTCGGGTCGTTCATCTTTTTGCAGACGTGCTATGCAGCTTATGATTGATATGCTGATTAATTGTATAAATCCTTCTGAAATTGATATTGAAAAGTATATTGATAAAGAAGGAACGAATAACGGAATTACAAAAGAAGAAATTCAAACCATGCTGTCAAGACTTGGTGATTGGAATAGTATATGTATTCCGGATAACAGATACGAAATGAAAAAAATATCTCAAAATGCAGATAAAGAAAGTGATATTTTAATTGGTAATATTACAAATCCTGTTGTAAGAAACAGACTTCAAATATTTAAAAATCTTTTAAATGAATTGATTGAAAGTGAAGGAAAACCGGATGAAGTTATATTTGAATTTGTACGTGATGGTGCGGATAACTCATTATTCGGCAGTATGAAAGCAAATAATACCGCTAAATATATGAAAGAGCAAGAGAAGATAAATGAACAAATCAAAAATGAACTTACAATTGCAGGTGCATATAGCGAGACAAATTTCATAAAATGGAAACTTGCAAAATTGCAGGATTTTAGATGTATTTATAGCGGAGAGAAAATCGGCATAAATGATATTGATAATTGCCAAATAGACCATATTTTTCCGAGAACCTATGAAGGGTGTGATTCTTTATATAATAAAGTCATTTGTTATAACAAGGAAAACCAGGATAAAGGAGGTAAAACCCCTTATGAATGGTTATATACCGATAAAGACCGCTGGGCTGAATATACGACAAGAGTCCTTAATATGAAAGGAAAATTAGGAAAGAAAAAAGCTCAATTACTGCTTTTACCGCCCGAAAAATGCGAAAAGCTCATAGACCACTATAATGCTCTCTCAGAAACTGCCCAAGTTGCAAAAGTTGCAAGTGCCATAACTCACTTTATTTGCGGATGGGGTATGCAAACAAAAGACAGCGAGAGGCATGTTTTTGTTGAAAATGGCTCTATGACAGCTAAAATTAGAAATATATACAGGTTAAACTCCATTCTTGGAGATGATAAAAAGAAAAATAGAGAAAATCCCAAACATCACGCTTTAGATGCAATCTGCATAAGCTATGCAAGAAATTTAAAACTTGATGAACAAAAACATAAATATTATGTTGATGGGCTTAGTAAGCCTTATATAGAACAAAAAATTTCAGAGCTAATGCCGTTTCCTTATACACATAAAAAAATTCTAAAAGCGAATACAAGACCTTTAGAAACAATATACGGCAAAAGAATTATTGAAGGTAAAGCATATATTACTTCAAAAGTCGGTATTGAAACAATTAAACAAGATTTAAAATCAATAAAAAATATTGTTGATAAGGCAGTAAAAGAAGATTTAACAAAAAAATTTGAACTGAAAATGTCAGCCGATGAATGGCAGAATATGCTGAAAAATTATACTCATCCTAAGAAAAAAACACAGGTAAGAAGATTTTTAACAATAGTTTCTGAGGGAATTCTTGAAAAGGACATAAACGGACGAGAAAGAATAGGCGAGTTTGCGGATTTCGGTACAAAAGGTACGATGGGGCAATTTAAACATTCAAAAGCCCATAAAGGTCAAATTTTGTATTATGATACAAAAAATAATGTTAAAGTTATGCCTATTTATGCAAATAAATCTACAAAAGAAGTAAAAGAAAAACTTATTGATATGGGCTGCAAACTTTATAACGGCGGCGAGGTATTTTATTCCGGCTGTTTGATTAACGTTCCCAATGAATTTAATGCAGGATCAAAAAAACATCCGAAGGGCATATATAAATTAAGAACAATTATGCAAGACGGAAAAGTAAAAATAGAGAATAATATAGGTATGGAAATATTAACAAGTGCTAAAAATTTGGCGACTGCAAGTTTTATAAAGAAGAAAGATTAATTTGACTTTATAAATAAAATAATTAAATGTAGACTATGAGTTACCATATTCTACATATTACAAAAGCAGGAAGTTATATATCAATTGATCGGGGTCTTTTATTTTGTGAAATAAAGGCAACGGGAGAATGTTATAAGCTGCCGATTGCCGACATAAAAGCAGTTATTATATGTACACCTGCTGCAGCATTTTCAAATAACGCAATAGCTGCTTTATTAAAAAATAATGTAGTAATCCAACATTGCGACAGATTATTTCAACCTATTGGCTGGAGTGTGCCTCTAGCTCGAATTGTTAAAACAAAAGTATTTAAAAACCAAATTCAACAAAATGAAGAATTTACCCAAAAACTTTGGAAAAAGATAGTAAAACAGAAAGCTCTAAATCAAGCAGCGGTGCTTGATTTTATAGGTGATAATTCTCATAATTTGTATAATTTAATAAATAAACCGCTGATGAATGAAGCAAATATTGCTAAACAATACTGGCATGATTATTTTTTTTATTTAAGCGAGCCTATGAAAAGAGAACACAGAAATGCTCAAAGTTTTGAAAATGCCTGCCTAAATTACGGTTATGCAATATTAAAAACAATTATTTATCGTTCAATATTAATACATGGACTATTGCCGAATTTAGGGATTCATCACACAAGTAATTATAAAACGACTCCTTTGGTTTACGACTTAACAGAACCTTTTAGAGCTTTTATAGATTTGTATCTTTTTTATTTTTCTAAAAATTATTCTTTAGAGTTTGAAAACGAAGAAATTCAAGAATGGATTAAATATATTCCGAATTGTCTTAAAGATTACAGGGTAAAATATAAAGATAACAGCTATAAAATTGTAGATTTAATAGATATATACGTAGAAGAAACAGCAAATGCTTTTTCTGATTTTGATACAGAAAAGATGTTATTACCGGATATAAAAGAACAATATTTGTATAAAGATACGCAGAAAAACAGAGAATATGAAGAGTAAATACAGAATGGGCTGGTTGTTTGTATGTTTTGATTTGCCTGTTGTTGATAAAGAAGATTTAAAAGCAGCGACGGTATTTAGAAAAAATTTGTTAAATTTGGGATATTTTATGCTGCAAAATTCAATATATGTGCGTTCTTGCGTTACTTATGACAAAACAGAACAATACATAAAAATAATTACAAAACTTGCACCTTGTACAGGGCAAATAAATGTTTTTTATTTAACGGATAAACAATGGAGTAATTCTGTTTGTATTGAGAAAGCGAAATATAACCCTTCAAAATATAAAAAGAAAATGGGAGAAAACACGGAAAAGCAAATGACATTTTGGTAGCTTTACGCTATAATTATAATGTCATGTACTTTAAAAGGTTTGGAGAATGAGTTATTTCGTATATTTACCATACAGAGGAGCTAACTATTCTCCCATCAATTATGATTGGTCTCTTAACTTAAAATATTTTATGTATTCATTATATATTATTTTGTCTATTTTGTATATCCTATTATAACATATTTTAAATTAAGAGAAAATCAAAACAGGGGGTTCATGGCATGGTAGCATGCTATGATTATAACATATTTTAAAT
>JAJQHF010000197.1 GCA_021199975.1 Candidatus Gastranaerophilales bacterium | reverse complement strand
ACTTATAAACATGAAACCTGCTTTCATCTAAAGGTTTGTATTGTATATGTGTTGTAATTTTTTGCAGTATGAAATTTATTATTGGGTTTGAATGCCTTATAAGTGCATATAAGAATTTATACCTGCAGCCTAATTTCAGCTTTGTTTCATCTGTGGTTTGCCCCATGTCTATAATTTTATATCCGTTTTCAATTCCGAAGCGTATAATTTCAAGCAGTATTTTTATGTAGGTATCATATTGTAAAACATTTTTTTTATTAAATCCGACATATTCAAATATTAATTCTTCTCCATTTTTATACAATTGTGCAAATCCTTGAATATCTTCCGAATCTTCAAGCACAAAAATAATACAGCGCTCTTGTTTAAAATAATCAATAGGAACTTTTCCGAGCTTACAGGAAGCATTATTATATATATCAAGATATAAATTATACATTTGCTCCGTAAATTCAGTTTTGTTATCTTTTAAGAATCGGATTTTTAAGTCTTTTGATTTGTTTAGTGCAATATTATATCTTCGCCTGTACCCTGCTCTTAAATCTTTCATGTATTCACTAAAGGAATGCCACTTTATCTCAAATAAGCATTTGGGCGGAATGACTGCCTGCGTAAAGTCTGAAAGTTTATAGTCCTTGTTTTCTATGTTTACAATCATTGTAAATCCTTTAAATGTCTTTAGGAATTTATTTACATCTTTTTTTGTTTCTTCTCCGAATACTCCTGCGGGACTTGAAATTGAAAAAGGAAAATAAATTGAATTTATTGTTGCTGAAAATTTAAATGGGGTGAACATACCAAGATTGTTATTTTCTGTTCTGCATATTAAAAATTGGGTATCTGTTTTATTTTGGCTGTTTCTGAAAATACAATATTTTTTTTGAGAATTGTCAGTTTGTTCAATAAATGTCAGGAAATCTTTTTTTAAATACGGATTATTTTCAATATTATTATCCCAATCCTCGGGTAAATCACTTGCTAAAGTACAGGTAAATATTTTTTTGTTTAAATTATTTTGTGTTTTTTCTTGTAATAAATTCAAAGCTTGGTACTCCTCTTTTCTTCCACTTTAGTATATAAGCAGGTATTCGTTTTTAACTATACTAATCAGGATATATTAGAAGAACTATCAAAATATAGATTATAATGTTGCAGGCGAATAAAAGTTTAAGGAAGAAATATGAAAAAAGAGGATTTATTAATTGACGGATTGTATAAAATTACAAGTAAAGATATTAAAAGATGTGCGCAAGTCGCAGCTATGGCATTTTTAGAGGATGAAAGCTGCAAATATATATTAAATTCAGGTTTGACTTTAAAATCCTTATATGAATACTATCTTGTAATTTATAAAGCCGCTTTTGACAAAATGTACATGTTTGCGGAAAGCGAAAATATTAACGGATTAATTGTATTTACACCTCTCAAAAGAGCAGATTTATCTGTTTTTGACTGCATTAAACAGGGAGCTTTAAAAATAATTTTTAATCAGGGATTAGGTATTTTATTTCGTTCTTTGGAGTATGAAAAAAACTGCATAAAAATGCGGAAGAATATAGAAAAAGAAAATCCCTGGTATATTTTTCAATTTTGTGTAATTCCTTCCATGCAGGGAAAAAAATTTGGTTCAAGGACTATTAAACCTTTCTTAAAATGGCTGGACTGCCAAAATATCGGCTGCTGTTTGGAAACTCAAAAAGCTGTTAATGTTGAAATATATAAACATTTCGGATTTTACTTAAATACCGCTGCTAATCTTTCAGGCAGCAGCGTTAAACAGTTTTCCATGTTTCGTAATTGTTGATAAATATAATATTTTATTATATTCTGATTAAGTTACAGGAGTCAGGTAGTTTAAAATTATGAGAGATGAAATTTGTCCTTATCCTTTTCAAAATATAGAAATCCATATATCAGGCGATGTTTATACCTGCTGCCCTAATTGGAATAATCATTATGCAATAGGCAATATCTATAAACACTCTTTTGAAGAAGTTTGGAATTCGGCGGCTGCAATTGATTTAAGGCAAAGAATATTAAATAAAGACTACTCATTATGCGATAAAGATAATTGTTTTCTCTTAAAAGAACATTGGTTTTATACTGATTATGAAATAAATTTTCAATCAGAGATGAAGGATTATCCGTTAATTATTAAATTTGCTTATGACCCTGAATGCAATATAGCCTGCAAAATATGCAGAGATAAAATTAACAGACTGCCTGATGATGAGCTTAAATTATTGGACTCTAAAATTGATACATTCTTTCTTCCCATGCTAAAACACGCTAAAATTCTTATAATAAATTCGGCAGGCGATCCCTTTGGTTCGAGGCACAGCCGAAAAGTTACAGAAAAAGCCGCAAAATTGTATCCTGATTTAAAATTTATTTTCCATACAAACGGTATTTTATGTAATGAAAAAATGTTAAAAACCCTTGGCATAAATTCTCCAATCTCAAATAAAATTCATCAAATGCAGATATCCATGCACGCGGCAACAGCTAAAACATACGATAAAATTGTGCCTGGAGGAATTAAATTATTTCCTCAAATTATTAAAAATTTAGATTACTTATCAAAAAATAAGATAGAGTTATTTTTAAATTTTGTGGTTACACCTGATAATTTCAGAGAAATTCCCGATTTTATTAATTTGGCGGAAAAATATCACGCAATGCCGAATTTTTGGGAATATAAGCCTGTTTGCTGTTCTTACGATAATAAAGAAGATTTATTTATATTAAGAGAAGATCATCCTTTGCATAATGAGCTTATTAAAGTTTTAAAATATCCTAAAATCAGATTTTATAAACACGTTTTTTCACCTGCACTGTGTAATTTAATGTGATAAAGAACCTGTTTTGTTATGAACCGCCGCATAAAGTTGAATACAAGGCAAAAGCATAGTATCATATAGGGTAGGAAGCTAAATATGAAAATATCAACAAAAGGACGTTATGCGCTAAGAATGCTTATTGATCTTGCGGAACATCAATCAGACGGGTATATTCCGCTTAAAGAAATAGCAAAAAGGCAAGGAATATCAAAAAAATATCTTGAACAAATTGTACTCACTTTGTCTAACTCAAACATTTTGCAAGCTAACAGAGGTTCGCAAGGCGGTTATAAGCTTGCACTATCGCCTGATAAATATACGGTCGGTTACATTTTAAAGTGTTCGGAAGGCAGCTTAGCCCCCGTTGATTGTATTGATAAAATCCAATGCGGCAAAAGTTCCGATTGCGTTGAAAAATACGTTTGGCAGGGATTAAATAAGGTTATTAATAATTATCTTGATTCAATCACTCTGCAAAATATTATTGATAAAAAGAAAGAACAGTTTGTTAATGATTATGTCATTTAGCCGTACAAATTTTTGCTGAAGTATCTGTCGCCTCTATCCGGGAGTATAACGACTATGTTCCCTTTTGCTCCCTTTTTTATTAGCTTTAATGCGGCTGCAACGGCTGCTCCTGATGATGACCCCGCAAATATTCCCTCTTTCAGTGCAAGCTGTTTTGATTGATAAAATGCTTCTTCATCATTTACTTTTATAATTTCATCTACAAGCAGCATATCCATAGTATCCGCAATAAAATCATTGCCTATTCCCTCAATATTATAGTCACTATGCTCTCCTCCTCCCATTGTTGAGCCGACGGGGTCAGCTAAAATTCCCTTTATTTTGGGATTTTTTTCTTTCAAATATCTTACAACTCCCGAAAAAGTTCCGCCCGAGCCTGCACCCGCCGTAAGATAGTCAATTTTTCCATCTAAATCATTATATATTTCAACTCCCGTTGTTTCATAATGCGCAAGCGGGTTGTTCATATTTTTAAATTGATTTAATGATACAGAGTCAGGAATTAATTTTCTAAGCTCATCTGCCTTTTTTGCCGCACCCAGCATGCCTTTTTCACGGGATGTATTTACTATTTCCGCCCCAAGTGCTTTCATTAATACCTGTTTTTCCTCCGAGAACTTCTCAGGTACCGTAAATATTACTCTATATGATTTATTTAATGCCGCAAAAGCAGTTCCAAGGCCTGTATTGCCCGCAGTTCCATCTATAATTACGGAACCTTTTTTTAAAAGCCCTTTGCGCTCCGCATCTTCAATCATATATTTTGCGGTTCTGTCTTTTACGCTTCCCGACGGGTTATACAGTTCTAATTTCGCAAAAAGATTAACATCCGCAGGTAAATCAAAATTATTTAACTTTACCAGCGGTGTTGAACCTATAAGTTCTTGCATTGAATTATAATATTTCATTTTATTTCACTTCTTTCTATTGCTTGCGCTAAATCAAAAATAAGATCGTTAATGTTTTCAATTCCCGTTGAAAGTCTTATTAGCCCCTCTGTTATCCCGGTTTTTTGACGTGTTTCACATGGAATTGCAGCATGTGTCATGCTTGCGGGATGACATATCAGCGATTCAACCCCGCCCAAACTTTCAGCCAGGATAATTAAATTAAGAGATAAGAAAAATTTATTTATATCGTAATTTTCTTTCAGCTCAAAGGAAATCATTGCACCTCCGTTTTTCGCCTGTTTTTTGTTGATTTCGCTCCCTTTAAAGTCATCAAATTCGGGATAATATACTTTTTTTACGGCTTTATTATTCCTTAAAAACTCCGCAATCCGTCCGGTGTTTTCTACATGCCTGTCCATTCGCACGGCAAGCGTTTTTATTCCCCTGATAAGCAGAAAAGAATCAAAAGGCTGAAGTATTGCACCCGCCGCATTTTGAATAAAGCCTATTTTTTCTGCTAATTCCTCAGAGTTTACAACAACAATTCCCGCAATAAGGTCACTGTGTCCGCCTAAATATTTTGTTGCACTGTGAATAACAATATCGGCGCCAAAATCGATAGGATGCTGCAAATACGGAGTCATAAAAGTATTATCGACAACTAATAAAATATTATGTTTTTTTGTGATTTTTGAAACTGCTTCAATATCCGTTATTGTCAGCAGCGGATTAGCGGGAGTTTCAATAAAAACCGCTTTGACTTCCTTTGTTATTCGGCTTTCAAGCTGTTCAATATTTGTTGTATCTTCAATTGAGTATGTAATACTAAAATTTTTAAAAACTTTATCGAGAAGTCTGAATGTACCGCCATATACGTTTGAAGATATAATTACTTTATCTCCTGATTTAAAAAGACTTAACACCGCCGAAATTGCCGCTAATCCCGAAGCAAATGCAAAACCTGCACTGCCGTGTTCAAGCTCCGCCATTAGCGCTTCCAATGCGGCTCTTGTCGGATTTCCCGTTCTTGAATATTCGTATCCCTTATGTATTCCGGGAAGTTCTTGTGCGTATGTTGAGGTCTGATATATGGGTACATTTACCGCTCCGGTTGTATCATCACCATTGACTCCGCCGTGTATAAATGCTGTTTCTATTTCTTTATAAATGTTCATTTTAAACTCCATATTCTAATAATTAATTACTTTTTTTGCTGCCGATATAAAATGTATATTTTCAAATGCGCTCTGACCGTCTTTTCTGTTCTTAAAAAATTTTTCCTGTATGTTTTCGGGCGTTAAATGTTTTTCTATAACAAATTTATGATTATTCAACGCATTTTCCAAATCATTATATGAATAACCGTGTTTCATCGGTTCACCAAAATGCGCTGTAAGTTGTGTAAGATTTTTTACCCGTCCTGCCGTCAAAAAGGTTGTTTCATCAGGGTAATCAAACACGATTTTATTCTCCGCCTTTGATAAATCAGATAAATCCTCTATTGTTTTTTCAAACACATCAAGAGTAAGATAATACGTGACTCCCAATATTGAAAAGAATGACGGTAAATCGACTCTGAAACCCGCTTGTATTAATACCTCTTTTATATTTTCTTTTTCAAAATCAACAGGTACAAATTTTACATTTTTAGGAATATTCCACTCTAAATTTTTTATTCTTTCAAGTTTATAATTTTGAGTATCCTTATGGTCAAGTTCAAATATTTTTATGTTTTCGTTCTCGTTTCTAAATGAAAATGTATCCATGCCCGCTCCTAATATAACATACTGGCAAACACCCGCACGTTCTGCAAATTCTGCAAGTTTTTTCTCAGTATATGCAATTCTTGAAAGAGGAATGGGAGAAAGGCACTTATCAAGTACTTTATATAAGCTTGAACTGCTTTGATTGTTCATAATCAAACTTTCAAGCAAATCTTTTATATTTTCATATTCTTCTTTGCCCATCATATCAAATGCAAGATAATCATCAAAAATTTTTTCTCTTATAAAGTTTGAATGATATGCTCTTGCAAATGAGCATAATTTAGCTGTTATACTTTCACGCATATTAATCATTTTTTAATCCCTTTCAAATAAAAGAACTGCCTATTTAATGTTAAACAGGCAGTTCTTGTTTTAATCGTTCAATCGTCTTTAAAATCGCACCGCAAAACACCTGCCGCAACAAGCACAACAACAATTTTGACAATATGATTTTAAAATTTTAAACATTCTTTTAACCTTTCTTATTAATTATTCCGAAAACATAGGAGTAGATAAATATCTTTCTCCTATATCGGGAAGCAAAGCAACGATAATTTTTCCTTTATTTTCCGTTCGTTTTGCAATAATGGCTGCGGCATAAACAGCGGCTCCTGATGAAATACCGACAAGCAGTCCTTCTCTTTTTGCAAGAAATCTGCCTGTTTCAAAGGCATCTTCATTTTCAACCGCAATTACTTCATCATAGATTTGAGTATCTAACGTATCAGGAACAAAACCCGCTCCTATTCCTTGAATTTTATGAGGACCTGCTGTTCCTTTTGATAATACCGGAGAGCCGGCAGGTTCTACGGCAATTATTTTTATATCAGGATTTTTAGACTTTAAATATCCTCCGACGCCTGATATGGTTCCGCCTGTTCCTACCCCTGCCACAAAAATATCAACTTTTCCGTCTAAATCATTCCATATTTCAGGTCCCGTTGTTTTTCTGTGTATTTCAGGGTTTGCGGGATTTACAAACTGTCCCGGAATAAAACTGTTTTCTATACTTGCCGCAAGCTCATTTGCTTTATCTATTGCGCCCTTCATACCTTTTGCACCCTCTGTTAATACGAGTTCTGCTCCGTATGCTTTTAAAAGATTTCTTCTTTCTATACTCATTGTTTCCGGCATGGTTAAAATTATTTTATAGCCTCTTGAAGCGGCAACTGCGGCAAGCCCGATACCGGTATTCCCGCTTGTGGGTTCAATTATTACGGAATTTGGTTTTAAAAGCCCTTTGTTCTCGGCATCATCTATCATTGCCTTTGCTATTCTGTCTTTGACACTGCCTGCGGGGTTAAAATACTCTAATTTGGCTATGATTTTAGCTTCAAGATTATTTTCACGCTCATAATTTTCAAGCTCTAATAAAGGTGTATTACCTATTAAATCTGTTATTTTTTTAACTGTTTTCATAATTTTTCTCCGTTTTATTTAATTACTATATTAATTTTAATTTCAACATCGGATTTTGAAAACATCTTGTTCATATATATAACGGCACATATTTTATTC